>JAGHTH010000003.1 GCA_018065365.1 Candidatus Coliplasma caballi | reverse complement strand
GGAGACCACGGTGTTCCAGTGCAAGAAGACCATGGAAGACGCCGGCGACAAACTGACCGACGCCGACAAACAGCCCGTGAACGACGCGATCGCCAAACTGGAAGAAACGCTGAAAACCGGCACGACCGAGCAGATCAAAGCCGACACCGAGAATCTGGAGAAAGCGATCTACGCTCTGTCCTCCAAACTGTATCAGCAGCAGCCCGGCGCAGGCGATCCGAACGGCAACTTCGGCGGCGGTAACCCCGGAGCCGATAACAACGGCGGAAACGACGGTACCGTGTACGACGCAGACTTTACCGACACGACGAAATAACTTTCCCGGAATCGGATGCCGCGGAGCAATTCCCCGGCATCCCGTTTTTCCCATTTTCCCTTTCAAGAAGGTGAATCACGATCATGGCAGACAACAAACGCGACTGCTACGAAACGCTCGGCGTGCAAAAAGGCGCGTCGGACTCCGAGATCAAGAAAGCGTTTTATAAGCTCGCAAAACAATATCATCCCGACGCGCACCCCGGCGACAAAGAAGCCGAGGCGAGATTCAAGGAAGTCAACGAAGCGTACTCTGTGCTTTCCGACGCGGACAAACGTTCCCGCTATGACCAATACGGCTGGGCGGGCGTGGATCCCTCGTTCGGAGCGGGCGGAGGCGGCGGTTTCGGCGGCTTCGGCGGCGAGGGCTTCGACGTCGGCGATATTTTCGGCGACCTGTTCGGCGGAATGTTCGGCGGCAGAAGCTCGCGCAGCAACCCGAACGCACCGCGCCGCGGCGACGATCTGAGCGCCCGCGTAACGCTGACCTTTGAGGAAGCGGCGTTCGGCTGCAAAAAAGAAATTTCCTACGCG
The DNA here is from genome assembly GCA_018065365.1 of Candidatus Coliplasma caballi. GTDB lineage: Bacteria > Bacillota > Clostridia > Oscillospirales > CAG-382 > Coliplasma > Coliplasma caballi. The sequence goes on along the minus strand of JAGHTH010000003.1, from coordinate 5,252 downwards.
CGCGTCGAGCAATGCCCGACCTGTAACGGCGTCGGCGGCACCGGAATGGAAACCTGCTCGAAATGCCGCGGCAGAGGACAGGTTACGGTGCAGACGCGCACCCCGTTCGGCATGATGCAGTCCACGCAGGCGTGCGACGCCTGCCGCGGAAAAGGCAAACTGTTCAAAACGCCCTGTAAGGATTGCCGCGGAAGCGGCCAGATCCGCAAGAATCGTTCGCTGGAGGTCAATATTCCGGCAGGCATCGACAACGGTCAGCGCATTTCGCTGCGCGGACAGGGCGGTGCCGGTCTGAACGGCGGCCCCACGGGCGACCTTTACGTACAGGTTTCGGTCAGACCGCACGAGATCTTCACGCGCGACGGCTTCGACCTGCTCTGCGACCTTCCGATCACGTTCGGAGAGGCGGCAATGGGCGCCAAGATCACGATCCCGACGCTCGAGGGACAGGGCGAACTGACCATTCCCGAGGGAACGCAGTCCGGCACGACCTTCTGCGTCAAAGGCAAAGGCATCCAAAACCTCAACGGACGCGGACGAGGCGACCTGCTCGTTACGGTCGAGGTCGAGATCCCGAAGGGCTTGTCCCGCAAGCAAAAGGACGCGCTTGAGAAATTCTGCGAGCAGGAGGAAGACAAAAACTACCCCACCCGCTCGGCGTTCCGCAAGAAAGTAAAGAAATAAGTTTTCCCGAGATTTCCCTTTCTCTTAATATTACGCGTTACGCGCGCACGCGCCTGCAGTCGTTCTGCGGGCGCTTTTTTGTTCCCCTCTGCAAAAAATTTTTTGATTTTTTTGCGAAAACCTCTTGACAATCATCCGACCGTGTGCTATAATCACGTAAAACAGTCAAGCGACCGTGAACGAGCGGCACGAAAGGGGGAACGTTCCGCGAACGCCCGCCACGGTACGCGCCGAACCATCAACGCGATCGGGCGGCAGCATTTCTTCCGACCGATCGGGAAAAGGAGAAACAAAATGACCACCTTTCTTCTGGCAGCGGGAATCGTCGCAGCCGCGCTCGTCCTGCTTTTCGCGTTCTTCAAAATTACCTACCGCGTCGCAGACGTGGATAAGGCGCTCGTGATCACGGGCGGTAAAAAGCCGGTCATCAAAGTGTCCGGCGGCGGCTTCGTGATCCCGATCATCCGCAAAGCGCAGTACTTTGACCTGTGTATGCTGACCGTCAAGGCGGACCGCGACGAAATCAAAACGAAAACCGCCGTGCCGATCATCACAGACTGGACGGCGCAGATCCGCCCGAACCGCACCGACCTCGAAACCCTGCAAAAAGCGATCGTCTCGTTCAAGGAACGCGGGCAAAACGGTATCATTGAGGACGTCAAACTGACGCTGACCGGTGCCGTGCGAGACATCGTCGCCTCGATGACGCCCGAAGAAGTCCTGCGCGACAAGACCAAGTTCGCCGAGAACGTCCGGCAAACCGTATCCGACGAAATGGCAAACATGGGCATGGAGCTGGTCTCGCTGAACATCCAGGACATTTCCGACCACAACAACTACTACGACAACATGGCGGCGATCGACCGCGAAGACAAACGCCTCGCCGCCGAGAACAAAAAAGCGATCGTCGAGCAGGACGTTCGCAAACAGCGCGCGGACTCCGAAAAGGAAGCGGCGCAGAGCGAACTTGCCTCCAAACTCGCGATCGCGGAAAAAGAGCGCGACAACTCCCTGAAGCAGTCCGGCTACAAAGCCGAAATGGACAAAGCGGCTGCCGACGCGGAGATCGCGGGCGAACTGCAAAAGACGATCCGCGAGCGCGAACTCGCCGAGGAACGCGGTAAAGTCGAAATCACCCGCCAGGAGCAGCAAAACTTCGCGCAGATCAAAGCGAAAGCCGTCGCGGTAACGAAAGCCGAGACCGCCAAAGAGGAAAAGCGCATCGCGTCCGAAGCGAACGCGCAGATGCAGAAGATCGAAGCGGACGCCAGAGTCGCGGTCGCCGAGAAAGCCGCGGAAGCGATCAAGATCGAAGCCGAAGCGAACGCCGCGAAGATCCGCAAAGAAGGCGAAGCGCAGGCGGAAGTCGCCAAGCAAAAAGGCCTCGCGGAAGCCGAAGCCGAGCGCGCGAAACTGATGGCGCAGGCGGACGGCGAACGCGCCCTCGCAGACGCGCGTGCTTCCAACGACCGCGTCAACTATGAAATCGAAAAAGTCAAAATCGAAGCGCAGGCGCGGGTAGAGATCGCGACCAAGACCGCGACGATCATGGCAAACCTCGGTCAGAACGCCGAATTCGTCAACATCGGCGGCAGCGCCGCGCCGGGCAAGAGCGGCAACGTCCTGCTGGACACGCTCGCCGGAATTCCCGAGCTGATGAAAACGCTCAACGTCGAGAACAAGGCGCTCAACGGCAGCGACGTCGGCACCGAACTTTCCGGGCTTGGCTCGGGGATCGTCGGCCCCTTCAAAAAAGCACCCGCGCAGACTGAAACGCTTCCCGAAGCGCCCGCGGAGCCCGAAGCGGCGGAGCCCGAGCCCGAGCCCGACCTCGCCTGACCGCTCACACAAACCAACCGATCCGAACCGGCGTAACGCCACGGGTTCATAAGGCAGTTTTTGAAAAAGCACCTGCTGAGAAGGGAAAGGAAATTCCTTCTCGGCAGGTTTCTTTACTTTTGTCCTGCACTTTTGCAAGCAGGAAAATAATCTGTCATTTCACGCAGCGGAATACATCGTTTTCGGCACGCGCCGAAAGTCGCCGGCTCGCTTTTTTGTCGCGTTCTGTCGAACAAAAAGAAAAAGTGCGCTCTCCCCTTGATTTTTCCTTTCGTTTTTGGTATAGTGGTACTGTAAAAAATGTCAAAAAGGAGAATGTCCGATGGCCAAACGAATCCTTTGTCTGCTGCTGGCGGCACTCACGCTGACCGTGTTCTGCGCCTGCGGAAAAGATCCGTCGGCAGATTCCGGAGCCGATTCCGGATCCGCCGCATCTACGGAAGTATCCGAAGAAAGCGAGGAACCTTTTGTGGAAAGCGAACGCGTCAAAGCGATCAAGCAAATGTTAAACGGCGGCGAGATCGACCGCACGCTCAAAGCAAAAAACCTCTTTGCCGGCAAACCCTACACCTATAACGCCGAGCCGACGGAGTCATACTCCGACGAGGGAAACAAAAAACTGACCGACGGGACCACCCGCGACCTGTTCGACAAGTGGTGCTGGGTCGCGTTCAAAGGTGTTCCGGCGCTTGCGATCGTGTTTGATCTCGGAACGGCGCCCCACAACCTCGCCGAAGTCGAGGTCGGAACGCTCTCTCAGATCGATTACGGAATCTACCTGCCCACGTCCGGACGTCTCTCGGTGTCCGACGACGGAAAGAATTGGGTGGATCTCGTAACGGTACAGCCGCCCGCCGACGCGGACGAGAGCAGCAAATTCGTGTTCCGCTTCGCGCTCCCGAAAGCAACGACGGCGCAGTACGTCCGCATCCTGTTCACGCCGAACTCCTCCGGTTTTCTGTTCTTGGACGAAGTCGCGGGCTATGAATACTGCGAAAACGGATACATCGACGTGCAGAACGGCGAAAACGCCGGCACGAGCATTTCAAACCCCGATTTCTACGGGTATTCCCTGTCGCGCGAAACGCTCACGCCCGTGTCCGCTTCCGACGCGGATTACGACACCTACCAGAACCTCGCTCTGTTGGACGGCGCGAACGTGCAGATCGCGCATTTCGATCCGATGGACGCAAGCGTCTGCCAGAACAACACGTCCAAAGAGAAAATCTCCATGCTGATCGACGGCAACTTTGCCTCCAAACCGACCTACGCGGACTCCGCGTTCGTCAAATTCGTCCGCGGCTGCGGCAGGCACGTCGTGATCGACCTCGGCAACGAAATGGCGGTCGATCGCGTAACCGGCGAATTCCTCAACGAAGTGTCCGTCGGTGTCGGCGCACCTCCCGCACTGATGGTCGAAGTGTCGCACGACGGCGAGACCTGGACGACCGCGTGGGCAGATTTCACGGGCATCTACGGCGACCGCACCAAGATCGTCAACTACCGCATGGACGCGAAATTCAAGTCCGCGTTCCTCTGCCGCTACGTGCGCGTTTCGTTCCAGACCGTCCCGCTCAACGAGATCACTTCCTCGGTGTACGCGAGCGAATTTGAAGTCTGGGGCAAAAAGAACACCGAAGGCGCGGTCGAAGCGCAGTACGACGAAAGCTACTCGAACGGAAGGTATCCCACCGTCGAGGAAGCGGGCTACTCCAACATCCTGTTCGGCGGGCTTACATCAAGCGATCCGTCGATCGGCTCCCTGTCCCTTCAGCAAGCCAAAGAGCTGGTCGGCTATCTTGACGAGGACGGAAAAATCAAAGATTCCTTCATGGATTCGTTCTGCTTCTGCGGCATGGCATCCATGCGAGGCGACGACAACAAGCAGACCGTCGAAAACCTCTTGAAATGCATTTTTGCCGAGAACGCCAATCTCGCCGCGGTCAACGCCGCCAAAGGCGAGGTCAACGCCGCGCTCGGTGTCAATGAAAAAATCGGCGTTTGGATCTCCCTGATCTGCCCGAACGCTTCCGACGTTTGTGCCGACGTTGACGGCGACGGCAAGAACGAGGACATGAACGTCGTCGAAGACCGGCTCGACTTCTTGAAATGGGAGATCGAAACGATCTTAAAGGAATACGCAAAGCACGACAACCCCAACTGCGAACTGCTCGGCTTCTACTGGCTTGACGAATGTATCGACCGCGAGGAAGACGACAAGGACGCACTTACGATCCGCGAGATCAACAAGTACATCCACGCAAAAGGTCTGCGCAGTTTCTGGTGTCCCTACTACTCTGCGTACGGGATCTGGCGCTGGAAAGAGGTCGGCTTCGACTTCGCCTGCTACCAGCCCAACTACATGTTCTACGCGACCGAGCCCACCCGTCTGCGCGCGGCGTCCACGATCGCAAAGATCAACGGTCTGTGCATGGAAATCGAGATCGAGGATGCAGGCAGCGCCGGCTCCTGCGCGCTCTTCCGTCAGTATCTGCGCGAGGGCTACGACAGCGGCGTGATGAACAGCGTCAAAATGTACTATCACGGCTCGATCGGCGGCGTGCTCACCAAAGCCCGCACCATGACTCTCCCGCACAGCAAAGCGCTCTACAACGACGCCTACCTTTACGCAAAGTGCCGGCTCGACGATTCCTACAACGTCGCTGCTTCGGCGTCGTTCGACGCGTTTACCGACCTTACCGCCGAGGTCAAGACAGGCAAACGGATCA
>JAGHTH010000223.1 GCA_018065365.1 Candidatus Coliplasma caballi | reverse complement strand
GGCTGCCGCGTCAATCAGTACGAGTCGGTGGCGCTGGCGGAAGCGTTGCAAAAGAAAGGGTTTGCGATCGGGAAAGAAGGACAGGCGTGCGACGTCTATCTCGTCAACACCTGCTCCGTGACGGCGGAGAGTCAGCGGCAATGCAGACAGACGGTGCGGCGGCTCGCTTCGATCGCGCCGACGGCGGTCATCGGCTGCGCGTCGCAGGCGGCGCCGGAAGATTTTTCGTCGATCAAAAACGTATTCTATATCGGCGGCTGTTCTAAGAAAGCCGCGGCCGCGGACGCGATCGAAACGCTGACGCGCGGGTCGTGTGTGGAGCCGATGGAACACGCCGTGTATGAAAAGATGACGGTGGACGGGACGAGCGATCTGTTTTCGTCCTGCCGCGCGTACCTGAAAATTCAGGACGGATGCAGCGGGCATTGCACCTATTGCATCATTTCGACCTTGCGCGGACCGACGCGGTCGCGACCGACGGAGGACATCCTCGCGGAAGCAAAACGATTGGTCGCCGCCGGGTATCGCGAATTGGTGTTGACCGGTATCGAAACGTCGGCGTTTTCCTCCTGCAAGCCGGAAGACCTGATCCGTTCGCTCGGCGATCTGGAATCGGCGGGGCTTGCACGGGTGCGGCTGGGCTCGCTTTCGTCCGGAACGCTGCGGAAACCGTTTTTAGAAGCCGTCTCCGGCGTGCACAATTTTATGCCGCATATCCATTTGTCCCTGCAATCCGGCTCCGATCGGATCTTGGAACTGATGAAACGCCCCGACCGGCGCGCACAGATGGAAGAACGCATCGCGCTGCTGCGGGAATATCTGCCGCGGGTGCAGATCAGCGCCGATCTCATCACGGGCTTCCCGACCGAGACGGAAGAAGATTACCTCACGACCGAATCGCTCGTGCGGGAGTTCCGGCTGCTGCACGCGCACGCGTTTCCGTATTCGGAACGTCCCGGGACGCCTGCCGCGTCAATGGCGGGATCGATTCCGCGGGAGGTGCGCAAGGAACGGTGCGCGCGGTTATGCAAGGCGTCCGATGTGCAGAGGGAAGAGATTCTTTCTTCGTTCGTCGGGAAAACCGTCCGCGTGCTGATCGAAAAGTGTTCGGACGGGGACGCGGTCGGGCATACCGAAGAATTTTTGGAATGTAAGGTCAGCGGAGAGGGACTTTCCGTCGGCCGTATCATAGACGTGAAGGTGCGTTGCCACGACGGGAAACACCTGATCGGAAACGCAACGTGAAAGGAAGAACAAGTTATGGAAATGATGGAAGCCGAAAACAATCTCACGGAGCAAACGCCGTTTGAAAAGTATCTGCGGAAGATTTTCGGAAAAGACGGCTGGGCGACGAAACTGATGACACCCATCGGCCGCGTTCGCATTGCGGACGGGGAGACCGCGGAGGGATTCCGGCGGTATCTCGGCAGAGTGGCGACGGGCGAAACGTTCCGCGCCGCCGATCTGCTGCTGGACGCGAGATACGGTGTGAGCCGCATCAAAGAGATCCGTTCGATCTGCAAAAACGGATGCAAGATCTTTCTGCTCGAAGGGATCGTTGCGGACGCGCGTTTACGCACGCTGCTCAATACGTTTACGATCCGCGGGCTTTGCTCGATGCTGACGGTTTGCGGCGGGGCGGACTTGGAGATCCCCGTATCGCCGAACGCCGAAGATCTCGTGCATTCGCGTTTCGTGTTCTTGCGCGAAAAGGACGCCGACGCGATCCGGAACGCCGCTTCGCAGTTCGGAAACGCGCGTCTGACGATGCTCGGCAGCGTGAACGGACAGGGAACGCTTCGCGTGCGTGAAGGGGGGAAGACGAAAGCATTCCGGTTTGAAGAACTGTTCCCGCAAAGTGTGGTCGCGCTGCAGCTCGGCGACGATTGCACCGAGAATTACAAGCAGGGACGGGACGCGGCGCTCGCGTCGTTCTGCTGTTCCGGCATGACCTGGGACCGTACGATCCGCGTTGCCGAGGAACTCGCACTGCCGAATTTCACGGCGGCGGTCTTCGGGCTTTACAACGTGTGGACGTCGTTCAAGAACAGCGCTTCCGTTCTGCATTTCGGAAGCGGAACGCAGGTCGGATTCGTGGTCCCGCGTCCGCAGGCCTATGACGGAGACGTGCTGTACGCGTTCTGCCCGAAAGCAGATCAGAACGGGGTGCCGTTCTATGACCAGGTTTTGAGACTGCGCGATTTCCTGACCGACCAAAAGGAAAAAGCGACAATAAAAAGCGTCCTTCCTTTGAAGAAGAACGCTATGTCGATGATCGAACGCATCTGCGGCGCCGAATTGGAATACGTTCCGGAAGCGGAACTGCCGTTCGGAAAGTTCACGGTGTTGGCGATCGCGCCGCGCGGTACCGAACTGCCCGGCACGGTCATGGGCAGATTTCAGTCGAGATAATCCAGAATTTCGCCGATATTGTTCAGAATGACGTCGGGCGCGTTGTCGTCGTTTACGTCGGCAAGCGTGCTTTCGCCGGTCAGCACCAGCACGGACAGCAAGCCGTTGCGCTTGCCGAGCGCGATGTCGGTGTAGAGGCGGTCGCCCACGACGCAGGTCTTCTCGTAAGGAACGCCGAACAGGTGGGAGATCATATCAGCCGTTTCTTTTTCGGGCTTGCCGAAATATTTGGGCAGGACACCGGTGCAAGCCGTGATCAGCGCGCAGATCGCGCCGCTGTCGGGCAGAACGCCGTCGGGCGCCGGGCAGACGAAATCGGGATGCGTCGAATAGAAGATCGCGCCCTTGCGGATCAGATTGACGCCGATGTTGAGTTTGGAATAGACCAGCGTGGTGTCGAAAGAGGAAACGACGATCTTCGCTTCCTCCGAGATCGGAATGCCCGCCTCGGTAAACAGTTCGTGCAGCGCGGGGGTACCGATCAGATAGACCGGCTCGCCCTTGTGGTGCAGGTTGAGGTACGCGGCGGTTACGTCGCCGGAAGTTACCACGTCCTCACGGCAGACGTCGAAACCCATTCCGGTCAGGCGCTTTACGTAAATATCGGGGTTCATCGACGCGTTGTTGGTAAAAAAGATCACGCGCTTTCCCTTGGCTTTCGCTTCTTTATAGAAGCGGAGCGCTTCGGGGAATACGTTGTTCCCGAGATAGATCGTGCCGTCCATATCCAGCACGAACAGTTCCATATCGTTTAAGTTTTCTTTGGTGAACATCACTTTTGAAGTCCTTTCGGCTATTCTCAAACCCGATTGTACCATATTTTTTCGAAAAAAGCAATGCGGAAACGAGCGAAAACGATCGCGAATGCAAAAAAGTTTTGCATTCCGGCTGTAAAACAGGAGGTCTCCGATGAAACAAGCGGATCCGCGCAAAACTGCCTTACGAAAAATCGAAAAAGACGCGTCCAGACCGCTGCGGCTGCTCAAAGAACTCGATCCGGGTTCGGTGTTGGAAAAAAGCCCGGTCGAATTGCGCTCGGGGCGTGTCGTGAACGATCGCGATACCGGGGAGATTTTCCTCGATCTGTCGTTCCGCTCGCTGTCGGAAACGCCGCTTCTCGCGCTTCGCGCCTGCGTGATGCTGTACAGAGAGGGACTTTGCATTCCGTATGAGAAAAAAGAGATCGTCTATTCGTGGGAAAGCGGGACGTTCGGAAAGCGTTCGCTGAACGGAAAGACACGCACCAAGCGGGAGGCGAGCCGTCTTCGCGGGATCGAACTCGGGGAGTGCTTCGGCGACGGCG
>JAGHTH010000096.1 GCA_018065365.1 Candidatus Coliplasma caballi | reverse complement strand
TGATACAGCCCGCAGGACTTGATGTACGGCTCGATCTCGCTTTCCGAACTTTCCGCCATCGCGTTCGCGTCGGGAAACCGCGCAAACAGCGCCGCGCTGACCTCGTTGACGCGCCTGACGGTGCATTGCGCCGACAGGATCGCCATAACCAGCATCCGAAACGGATCTTTCCCGGCGTTCAGCGAACATTCCGCGTCCGGATACGCTTCGTACAACCGCTCGATCACGGCTTTCATTTTCGTTTTCGGTGTCATGGAACGTACTTCTTTCTGTAAGCGGATCAATCGAAAATGTAATTCACGTCGCCGGACAGCAGCGAAAGCAAGCCCTGATAGATGATCTCGGAATTGCTGTCGAAATTGTCGCGGAGTTGTTCGGCGTAGGCGCGGTCGTTTAAGAAGACCGACGTTTCCATCAGCGTCTTTTCCTTGTCGGCAATACGGCAGCGCAGCAGCCAGCCGTTGTCGGCTTCCTCGATGAACGACTTCTGGAACACCCCGTCGCGCTTGGACGCCAGCACGCGCATCGCGTGGCGGAACGCCTTGTCCTTGACGTCGGGCGACATTTCGTGCTCGTACATTTCCAGCACCTCGCGGCCGCGGTCGGTTACGTAGTAGAGCGGCTCGCCGTCGGACTCGCGCAGGCGGGAATCGATCTGTTTGGTTTCGAGCAGATCGGAGAACGCGAACGAAAAGTCAAAATAATTGACCAGCCCGTCGTGCAGCACCATATCGTTGACCGTCGTGAACTCCTGCGGCTCGCCGATGTTGGACAGGATGTACAGGATAAATATTTTTGCCTGGTTGCGAATTTCTTTTTCGTTCATGTTCTTCCCTTTTTTCGTCTGTTTTTTTATTTCCGGCGCGAAAAACCGCGCATTTTCCCTTTTATCATACTATTATATACTACTTTATTCTTTTTTTCAATACGATTCCGACAAAAGTTTTACTTGCATTTCAAATTTTTTGTGCTATAATAGAATTGTATTATTGTAATATTAAGGTATCCTATCACTTCAGGAGAAACGCCCATGCTTACACCGATCGGCGGCGTTCGTCTGCCCGTGCAGACCGCGCCCCTTGCAAAACAGGCAAAATTACAGGCGAAAGGCACCCGCGTCTATCTGCGTCTGCCCGAACGGAACGCTTACACGCTCCGCGTGCGCGAGGGCGATGCCGTTCTGGCGGGAACGCTTCTGGCGACCGAGGACGACGGCACCCCGATCTATTCGTCGGTGTCCGGCACGTTCGGCGGGATCTTCGTCAACGGCGGCCACGAATACCTCGGCGTCGTGGACGACGCGGAAATGAGAAAGTGCGCGGTCTGTGAGCCGGAAACGCGCGACATTCAGGACATTTCGCCGTCGGAACTGCGAAAGAAAGCCGAACTGCTCGGCATTCTCGATATCCACGCCGGGGACAAGCTCTGCCGTACCGTCGCGAAAGCGTTTGAAGCGTCGGGCGGCGAGCCGATCACGCGGTTGGTCATCAACGCGTTCGACGTTTGCGGCGGCTCCTTTACCAACTATATCCAGGCGACGCAGATGCCGGGCGACCTGATCGGCGGCGCAAAACTGCTGGCGAGAATGCTCGGCGCGGGAAAGATCGTGCTGTTGGTCGATGCCGATCATCCGCAGGCGTACGCTTCGCTCAAAGAAAAAATCGGCGACAACCCGCTGTTCGTGCTCGGGAAGACGGTGGTCTGCTACCCGATGACCGACGAAATGATCCTCGAAATGCTGTACGGAAAGCGGTTGCCGAAAGGCGTTTCGCCCGCTTCGCAGGGAATGTTTCTGACCGACGCGCAGACCGTCGTGCAGTTCTGCTCCGCGATGCTGACCGGCATCCCGCAGACGATGCGGTGGCTGACCGCCGCGGGCGACGGCTTCGCGCAGCAGGCGGTTTTGCAGCTTCCGCTCGGAACGCCGTGGCAGAACGTCCTTGCCGCCTGCAAGTTCAAGGACAAGGAGCCGGGCTACGCGGCGATCGGCAATTCCTCCTTGCGCGGAAAAACCGCGAAAGGCGTTTGCGAGGACAACGCGACGACCGTGATCGCGGCGAAACAAAAAACAGGGCTTCCGACGCCCTGCATCTGCTGCGGACAGTGCGCGTTCGTCTGCCCGGTGTGGCTCCAACCGATGAAAATTCTCTACACCAAAAAACTTTTGGACAAACAGATCCTCGTGAACGACTGTATCGGCTGCGGCTGCTGCGATTACGCCTGCCCGTCGTTGCTTCCGCTCTCGAAACTGATCGCCGAATACCAGAAAGACGCGGAAGGAGGCGCTTCCCATGCTTGAACGCACCGAAAAAGGCCGCTTTTCGCTGACGGTCGATCTTGCCGTCGCGCTGCTTCCCGTGATCGCGTGGTCGGTGTATCTGTTCGGGGCGCGCGCCCTCGTGATCGAATTGCTCTGCGGGCTGTTTGCCGCGGGGTTTGAAGTTCCCGTGAATATTTTCCTGCTGCGCCAACCGCCGAAACAGAGTTTTTCGGGCTTTGCCCTGCTCTCCGGCGTGATCGCGGCGCTGTGTCTGCCGGTCTCCGTTCCGCTTTGGATGACGGTGATCGCCGGCTTTCTCGTCGCGGCGCTGCGCATTCCGCGGATGTATTTCTGCCACCGGCCGCTGAACGCCGCCGTCGGCTCCGCGTTCGCATTGCACCTTTGCTTTCCGTCGCTGACGGCAAGGTTTACGATGCCGTTTGCCTATTTTCCGGCGTATCTGATCTCGATTCCCGACGCAATGGTGGAAAATTACGCCTGCAGAACGCCGCTCGACCTGCTTTTGAACGCCGATATTTACGAGGACGGCATTTTCGCGCAGTTTTACGGCTTCGCCGCGGGCGGACTCGGAACGGCGGCGGTGCTTGCGCTCGTGTTCGGGCTGGGCTTTCTGGCGGTGCGGCGCACGGTCAAACTGAACGCGACCGGCGCGTATTTGCTGACGCTCGTCGTGCTTGCCGCGGCGCTCGCTCCGAAGCAGGTGCAGATGATCAACTACGCGTGGGTGTATCTCCTGTCGGGCGCCGTTCCGCTGATCGCGGCGGTCGCTTTGAACGACTATTCGACCTCGCCGATGCGGCAGTACGGCACGGCTTGCGCGCTGTTCGGCGTGCTGGCGGCGCTGCTTACGGTGCTGTTCCGCGCCCTGCGGCTCGGTGTGGCGGGCGATCTTGCCGCCGTGCTGCTTGCCGACCTCGCGACCCCGTGGCTCGAAAAACTGACCGAGCCGAAACGGTAATACCAACCTAATCGTTAGCACGATGTGAAAAAGG
>JAGHTH010000101.1 GCA_018065365.1 Candidatus Coliplasma caballi | reverse complement strand
ACGAACTGCTCTTGAACGGCAGAGAACACGACATCAAGCTCTACCAGGTCCGCCAGCAGCTCGACGTCATCCGCAAGTGCCACGAAATGAACCCGCAGATTAAATGAATGCGTTAATGCAGGGGAACCTTTTTTTGGAAAAAAAGGTTCCCCTGCACCCTTCTAAAAAACCTATTGACAGCAATAAAAAGAATTAACCGCCATACCCTCGAAAAGTCAGCGGTTAATTCCGTTCAACAATAAGACGCACGCCCTTCATCGGTGCGCCGATCTTCTATCCATACTGTAATACATTCCCGGGCTTTTATCAAGCCCTTTTTTCATAGGCAAAAAGCCAACTGTTTTACACGACTTCAACCGTCGGTCTTCTCATGACCTTCCCGACCAGCTTCCCAAACTCCTGCTTCGGCTCCCAAAGCATCTCGGCAAACAGCGCCGCAGGCAGCCAAATGTGCCGGTCGAACATCCCGTCTTCCAAAAGTACCTCAAGGTCGGCGCCGCCGTTCGTGAGGTCTGCAATGGTCTCAAAAATCTTCCGCGCGTAGTCGCCGTTTTCCATCCAATATCCCTGCTGGTAGCGAATGGTATCCCTGCGCATCGCGGTCTTTTCGGCGATCTCGGCTTCGTTGCTCTCGCCAAGCACGAACGGCGCGAACTGATGCTCAAAATGCGCCCAATCGAGCCAGGTAATGCCCTTGAACACCACGCCGAATCCGTTGCCGCCGCGCAGCCGCGCGATCTGCTTCGTAAACTCCATCGTACCGTCGGCGTCTGCCATGTTCTGCGCGCCGTACGCGTACGGAAACGCGCCGCAATCCTCCCACGTGATCGCCACGCGCGGATCGGTCTTCGCGATCTCGTCGAGGTCGTTTTTTACGCTCGTCGCGTGCAAGCCGAACTCGATTTTCAAGTTCGGGAACTCCGCGAGCAGCGCGTCTGCGATCGGGTTGACCCACTCCACCGCACGTCTTGCGCGGGAAGCGCCGTTCAACGTCTGCTCTCCCGTTTCGGTAAACGAGGTCTGGAAATAGATGCCGTCGCCGATCCCGTTGTAGCCGTTCCGGTATTCCGCGCAGATGCGTTCTTTCCACACGTCAATGGAATCGGGCTCCTCGGTGTCGGATTTCTGATCCCAACCCCAAGTGTAACCCCACACGACGCGGATCCCCCACGAATGCGCGTACTCCACGAACTCTTTCGCGTTGACCGGCGGGAAATCGTTCCACACCGTGATCTTGTTGAATTTCAACCGCGCCATGTTGCGCAGATAACTGCGGTAATCGTAAATCACGTGTCCCCACGTCCAAAGACCGCGATCGCGCGTCGCGGGGTGCGAGGAATGCTCGTACGCCGGCAGTTCCTCCGCCTCAAACACGTTCCGGAAGAACGGATGCCCGACCGGTCTTCTTCTCGCGGCGGGCAGGTAATCGTCCGCGAACTCCACCGCGGCGTAGAAACACGCGGCGGGATCTCCTCCCGCGACCAGCGCGATCTGTCTGTCGCCGTCGCGGAACACTTTCACATAACTTTCGTTTTCGGGCAGAACGGTCTTGCCGAGCAGCGCTTTCAGATGCGGATTGCTCTCCGCCGTCCCGACGAAGATCACGTTTTTCGTTCCCGACGGCGCGGTCAACATCTCCGGAACGTACGTCGCTCCGGCGCGCAGTTCCGCCTGCACCAGATCGATCGCGTGCTTTTCCATGCCCTCGTAGTTGCCGTAAACGATTTCCCAACGCGCGCCCGTGTATTCTTTCGTAAATTCCATTCTCCCAAAAAACCGTCCTTTCGTTTCGTTCGTTTCATTTTACCATAACTCCCCGCGCGTGTCAAGCGGAAAGCGGAAAAAAGGGTTGACAAAGCGGGCGGAAAATGGTATAGTAAACGTATCCGAAAATACGTCGCAAAGGAATCTTCCCCCGATGAAAACCAATTCCGAAGAAATCCCGCACGTCGCCGAGATCGCCTGGGTATTGAGCATCGTGCTCTGCGCCCTCGGTGTCTGCCTTGCCGCAAACAGCGGCTTCGGCGTGTCCATGGTCGTGGCGCCCGCGTTCGTGCTGTACTCCTATTTAAGCACCCTGTTCCCGTGGATCACCTTCGGCATCACCGAGTACGCTCTGCAAGGGCTGCTGGTCATTTTCCTGTCCCTCGCGCTGCGCCGTTTCAAATGGAAATACCCGTTCGCGTTCCTCACGGCTTTGCTGTACGGACTTTCCCTCGACGGCTGGAGACTGCTGTTCGGGCAGGCCGTTTACGGAACGATCCCGCTTCGGATCGCGGCGGCGGTCGCGGGCTCGCTCATTTCCTCAATCGCGATCGCGCTTTCCCTGCGTTCCTATCTGCCGCAGCAGGTCTATGAACTGATCGTCAAAGAGAACGTGGACAAATTCGGTTTCTCGATGGGAAAAGTCAAATGGGTCTACGACATTTCTTCTTTGGTCATTGCGATCGTGCTGATGCTCTGCTTCTTCGGCAGATTCGACACCGAACTGATCGGAATTTCCACGCTGGTCTTAACTTTCCTCAACACCCCGCTCATCACGATGTTCGGGAAGATCATCGACCGTTTCTTTATCGTCGATTCCGCGTTCCCGCGCTTCAAGGCGTGGTTTGACCGCGTGCTCAACTAAACCGAAAGGACGTTACAAACCGATGAAAAAAACGCTTTCTCTCCTGCTCGCGCTGCTGCTCGCTTTGCCGCTGCTCTGCGCCTGCGGAAACAAAAGTACCACGCCCGGCGTTCCCGACGGCTGCGAACGGCTCGAAAGCGCCGCGCTCGATTTCCGCTTCTGCTATCCGAAAACCTGGGAGCCCGACCGCGACGACGGAATGCTTTCCGTCCGCTATAACGTCGGCACCGCGCTCCACGCGTCCTACGCTTCGGTGTCCGCCATGGCGTTCGCGCTTTCCGACCTGAACACCGGCGCCAACGACTATTGGGACGGCTACCGTTCCGAACTCGAAAAGAACTTCCCCGGCATCGAGTTCCTCAAAGAGAAAGAGGAATGCACCCTCGGCGGCGTGATCGCCAACCGCAACCGCGCGAAATACGCGCAGGACGGCATTGACATCTGCTTTGAAACCGTCGTCTGCATCCGCGCCGGCTACGTTTATCTGGTTACGCTGACCACCCCGGAACGCAATTATGCCGACACGGTCCCCGGCTTCGAAACGATCCTCGATACCTTTGAATTCGTGTAAACGAAAGATTCCTTATCACACAAAAAAACGGAGAGGCATCCAAGGTAACGGGTTGATAAGGATGTTTTGGGCAGTTTAGCAATATATCATATATGTGATATGTTGATAAACTGAATTTTATATACTTATTTTTGGAGAGAATTGCTATGGATAAAATAGAAACGATACCTCTTTACGATGGTTGTGAAACAAAAGTAAAATATTCTTATCCTGATAATTTGCCTGTTGATAAACTTGTGATCTATGTCAATGGCTCGGGACAAAGCACATACGACAATAAGCGAAAGAATCCCAATGGCGGTTTTTTCAACTATCACGATTTTTTCAGAAATGAGTTTGTATCGGATAATATAGCGTACTGCAGTTATAATACCCGTGGTGTAGAAATGGGTGACAGTGAACCTTTATTTGCCTCTATCAATGAAGATGAGTATAAAAAATACAAACCGTTAAACACTGTCAGGGATATCGAATCCATTATCCGATATTTAACCGACTTGCCGGAATTTCAAAACGCAAAGATTATTTTGCTTGGTTGGAGTGAAGGAACGATTATTGCACCGCTTGTCGCTTTTCGCAGAATTAGCAAAGTAGATGCACTGTTGCTTGCCGGCTATTGCAATGAGAATATGAAAGATGTGTTAATTTGGCAGCTGAGCGGTAATGCTTCAGACATCAATTTAAGGAAACTCTTTGATAAAAATAATAAAGGATATATTTCAAAAGAAGATTTCGAAACGGCAGATGAAAAAGTCAAAACTTTGTTCAGAGGATTACCTTTTGAAACATTTGACCGCAACTCTGACGGGCGCCTTGATGTGTCCGACTTTGCATCGCTTCAAAAGCCGTATCTTGATGAAGTACTCAATGCGATTTCGAGAAATGACGATGAATGGCTCAAAAACAATTTTGGTGCTCCGCTCATTCTAACGTCAGGTTGGTTTAACGAACACTTTTCTTTGGAGCCGACAAAAAACATATTGCCGCAGTTGGATTTACCCATATACATTTTTCAGGGTACAGATGATGCGAATTGTTCCGTACAATATGCTTATGATATCAAAGAAACTTTTGAAAAGGTCGGAAAAACGAACCTATGCGTCAACATTTTTGATAATCATGATCATGATTTGAACTTTATGGAATGGCTCCTAAATGGTACTATACCTGCTGGAATAAAATGTATTTTTGATACAGTTGACGCCATATAGTCTGCAGAAAAGTACACCGACAAATCCCGGTTCTGTCAAGTTAAAAGAAACAACCCGCTGAAAAGTTTTTCTTTTTCAGCGGGTATCTTTGTCTCATACCATAGCAAGCAGGGAAATTATATATAATTTCCGAATGATGTTTGCCCTGTCGGGCAAGTGATGTTATGCCTTGCGGCATAGTGATGTTTTGCGACAAAATCGCAAAGTGATGTGATGTGTTCCGCCCACGCCCGCAGGCACATCACTTGACAAAGTCAAACATCACGCACGGAGTGCACATATCGTTCCACGCAGTGGAACACATCGT
>JAGHTH010000148.1 GCA_018065365.1 Candidatus Coliplasma caballi | reverse complement strand
CTTGCTCTCGCATTGCGTTTCCTGCGGGCAAACGCGTCCGCAGACCGCCGGCAGCGAGGAAGATTCCGAGATCACGCCGTACGCGTCCTCGGTGCGTCCCTCGCGGAGCGCTTTGATGAAATCGGGAATTCTGACGTTGACCGGGCAGCCCGACACGCAGGGAGAATTCTTGCATTGCAGGCAGCGTTCCGCCTCGATCAGCGCCGCTTCCGCGGTGTATCCGAGTGCGACCTCGTCAAAGTTGCGCGCTCTGACAGACGGCTCCTGTTCGGGCATCGGCGTTCTCACGTTTTTGTTTTCCATCAGTTTTGCGCCTCCTTTGCAAAGAGGTTGCAGGTTTCTTCATACGCTTTGCGTTCAAATTCAAAATAGGTGCGGCCGCGCGACATCGCTTCGTCAAAATCAACCTCGTAACCGTTGAAGTCCGGGCCGTCCACGCAAGCGAACGCCGTAACGGGTTTCCCGTCGCGGTGCAAGGTCAGGCGGCAGCCGCCGCACATTCCGGTGCCGTCGATCATGATGGGGTTCATCGAAACCGTGCAGGGAATGCCGGTGGGCTTTACCGTCTGCACGACGAATTTCATCATGATCAGCGGGCCGATCGTGATCACTTCGTCAAACGTTTTTCCCGCCTCGAACAGTTCGGTCAGCGGAATGCAGACGTTGCCTTCCCTGCCGTAGCTTCCGTCGTCGGTCATGACGATCAGTTCGTCGGAGCAGGCGCGGAATTCGTCCTCGAGGATCAACAGATCTTTATTTCGGAAACCGATGACGGAGGTTACCTTCGCGCCGGCTTCGTGCAGTGCCTGCGCGATGGGGAGCGCGATGGCGCAGCCCACGCCGCCGCCGACCACGCAGACGTTCTTTCTGCCGTCCAGGTCGGTGGGTTTTCCGAGCGGGCCGACGAAATCGGGGATCGTTTCGCCGACGTTTTTGCGATTCAGTTTCGCGGTCGTCGCGCCTACGATCTGAAAGATGATGCGGACGGTACCCGCGTTTCTGTCATATCCGGCAACGGTCAGCGGGATCCGCTCGCCGTCTTCTTCCACGCGCAGAATAATGAACTGCCCCGCTTTTGCTTTTTTCGCGACGAGCGGCGCCTTGATCTCCATCAGCGTAACCGTGGGGTTCAATGCTTCTTTTCAGACAATTTCGTACATATTCCGTTCCTCTCACGCTTTGACCAAATGGAACGCGAAGCCGAGGAACTCGCCCTCGACGTACGCAAAGGTCGGCTCGCCGGAAGCGTCTCTCTGGATGCTCTCGGGATCAAACCGGAAGCCGCGCTGTTCCATGTAGTACATTGCTCTGCCGACGTTCGGAGTGGAGATCGCGACGTGTCCGTGCGCTCCGCGGACGCCGTTCTTCATGACTTCTATGGGACCGGCGAAGTAGGACACCGGCAGTTCGCGAATGCCGAAGCCGAACAGCAGAGAAAGTTGTTTCGCGCAGGCATCCGCTTCCTCGGCAGATTTTCCGTTGATGCCGATGTGCGCAAGTTTGAAGCTGAGCATCACGCCGATCGCCTCTCGCGTCAGCCGCGTGATCTCGGCAAAATTGCCCGTTTCGATCAGTTTGTCGTTGACCATGAACGAGCCGCCGCAGGCAAAGACTTTCGGGAAAGAAAGATACGAAAGCAGGTTGTCCGCGTTGATCCCGCCGGTAGGCATGAATTTCATTCCGCCGTAAGGGCCGCTCATCGCTTTGATCATCGGCACGCCGCCCGCGGCTTCCGCCGGGAAGAATTTGACGTATTTGAGTCCCATGGCCATTGCCGCTTCCATATCGGACGGGCAGGACACGCCCGGAACGACGGGGTATCCTTTTTCCAAACAATGTCCGACCATCGCGGCACTGAAGCCCGGCGCGACGATCAGATCGGCTCCGGCGTTCATCGCGGCGTCCGCCATGGCGGGAGTCAGTACGGTGCCTGCGGCGATCAGCATATCGGGATATGCTTTTCGCACGGCGCGGATCGCTTCCTCCGCGCAGGACGTACGGAACGTGATCTCGGCGGCGTTCAGCCCGCCGTCGCGCAGCGCACCGGCAAGCGGTACGGCGTGTTCGACGTGGGCGATTTTGATGACGGGCAGCAGCCCGGTGTATTCGACTCGTTTGAAAAGATCCATCTCATTGTTCTCCGTTTCATCATCAATACTTTATCATTCTATTTATATCACGCGCGACGCGAAAAGTCAAGTTTTTTTGCGGATCGCGGAAGAAAAAAGAGCGAGGGCTTTCCTTTTGCAAAGTCCTCGCTTTGATGAATGCGGGTTTTATTCTTTTTCGTCGGCGTTCGGCAGCGCGCAGAAGCGCACCAGAATCACGTCGTCGCCGATGCGATCGACCTGATCGAACGGGATATACACCCGTTTTTTGCCGGAAAACATCGCGCCCAAACCTTCTCCGGGCAGGATCAGCCGCAGGATCTGTCCGGTCAGGCGGTTGAATTCCAGATCCGTAACGCAGCCGAGCGCCTTTCCGTCCAGCGTATTGATGACCTCCTTGTTCTTCAACGACGTAAAGGTGTCGATAATACAAAGTTCTTTCATAACAAAATGCAGATCAGACCTCCGCTGCCCTCGTTGACGATCCTGCCGATCGTGTCCGTGATCTTCTGGCGCGCGTCGGTCGGCATATGCGCGAGTTTGCCCGTCAGCCCTTCGCTGACCAGTTCGTGAAGCGTTTTTCCGAACATATTGGATTCCCAGATCGAAGCGGGGTTTCCCTCAAATTCGCGCAACAGGAAGCGAACGAGTTCCTCGGACTGACTCTCCGTGCCGACGATCGGGCTGACTTCGGTGCGGATGTCGGCTTTCATCATATGGATCGAGGGCGCGGACGCTTTGAGTTTGACCCCGTAGCCGCCGGGCTGTTTGACAATCTCGGGTTCTTCCAGCGTCATATCCTCCACGGACGGCATGACGATCCCATACCCCGTTTTCATCACGTCGTCCATCGCGGAAGCGACTTTGTCGTATTTCTTTTTGACGGAAGAAAGTTCGGACAGAATGCTCATGAGGTCGCGTTCGTCGTGGACCTCGAAGCCGGTACGCTCGCCGAGGATGCGGTAGAACACGCCCTCCGGAACGCGCACCTCGACCGTCGCGCTTCCCTCTCCGAGCCGCATCTGTTCGACGCGGGCGCTGACCTCCCCGTCCTCGACGGTAAGATCCGAAAAGCAGGAAAGCACTTCCCCGACCTTGTGAAGCGAGCGGACTTTCGCGCCCAGCGTTTCGTACAGGCGACCGCGGATCGTCCCCTGTTCCTCCAACGCGCCGATCCAGGAAGGCAGCCGCATACGGATCTCGGTAACCGGAAATTCGTACAGCACGTTTTTCAAGATCTCTCGGATGTCGTTTTCGCCCATTTCCAGACAGTTGATCGGCAGCACCGGCACGCCGTAAGACGCTTCCAAACGGTCTTTCAGTTCTTTCGTCTGTGCGGAAGACGGGCGCGTGCAGTTCAGTACCACGACGAAGGGCTTGCCCTGCTCCTTGAGTTCGCGCACGACGCGCGCTTCGTCTTCTTCGTAGTTCTCGCGTGAGAGTTCGCCGATGCTGCCGTCGGTCGTAACCGCCACGCCGATCGTCGCGTGTTCTCTGATCACTTTTTCGGTGCCGGTTTCCGCCGCCTGTTCAAACGGAAGCGGGTCTTCCGACCACGGTGTCATGACCATGCGCGGCTCGCCGTTTTCGGTATGTCCCATAATGCCCGGGATCACGTAGCCCACGCAGTCGATCAGTTTGACGCGCACGGACGCGGTTCCGTCCAGCATGACCTCGGCCGCTTTTTCCGGGATGAACTTGGGCTCGGTCGTCATGACCGTTCTGCCGGAGCCGGACTGCGGCATCTCGTCCTTTGCGCGTTCGCGGACGTACTCGCCCTCGATGTTCGGCAGGATCAGATGCTCCATAAACTGTTTGATCAGGGTGGATTTTCCCGATCGGACGGGGCCTACCACGCCGATGTAGATGTCGCCGTTCGTGCGTCCGGCGATCTCCTCGTAAATGCTTCTTTCCGCCATAGGTCGTTCCTCTCATTCGTTGCGTTTTCATTTTTTCGTTGTATTCTATGAGAGAAAACGGTTTTTTAGAATACCGGAAAACGAAAACGGACTCATATCTCGAGTCCGTTTTGATTGCTGTTTCCGTTTATTTTTGAAAAGGCGTCAGATCCAGCGTCGCGAAATAATCGGCGGGCGTTTCGGCGCGGCGGATCTGTCTGACGCTGCCGTCTTCGCAGAGAAGCAGTTCGGCGCAGCGCAGTTTTCCGTTGTAATTATATCCCATCGAATGTCCGTGTGCGCCCGTATCGTGAATATACACGAAATCGCCGATCTCCGTTTCCGGAAGCGGACGGTCCACGGCAAATTTGTCGTTGTTTTCGCAAAGTCCGCCGGTTACGTCGAACACGCCTGCCGGAAGTTCGTTTTCTTTGCCGAGCACCGTAATGTGATGGTACGCGCCGTACATCGCGGGGCGCATCAGGTTGGCGGCACAGGCGTCCAGCCCGATATACTCTTTCCAGGTATGCTTGAAATGCAGGACGCGCGAGACCAGCGCTCCGTAAGGAGCCATCATGAATCTGCCGAGTTCGGTATAGATTGCCACGTCGCCCATTCCGGCAGGGACCAGAATGCGTTCGTACGCTTCCCGGACGCCGTTTCCGATCGCCTCAATGTCCGCGGGGGTGTCTTCCGGCCGATACGGAACGCCGATGCCGCCGGAAAGATTGACGAACGCGATCTTCACGCCCGTTTCGGCGCTGACACGCACGGCAAGTTCAAATAGGATCGAAGCGAGCTTCGGATAGTAACGCTCGTCGGTGGTGTTGCTCGCCAAAAACGCGTGGATGCCGAAGCGGCGTACGCCGCGCGCTTTCAGAAGCAGGAACGCTTCTTTCAGCTGTTCTTCCGGCATTCCGAATTTTGCGTCCTTCGGGCTGTTCATAATGGTGTTGCCCATTTTGAATTCCCCGCCCGGATTGAAGCGGCAGGAGACCGTTTCGCCGTACGGAGCGAGTTCGCCGTACGGAAGGACGTGCGTCAGATCGTCAAAATTGACGGTCGCGCCCAGTTTTGCGGCAAGGCGGTAGTCCTCGTCGGGCGTGTCGTTGGAAGAAAACATGATCCCGTCGCCGTGAAACCCGACGGTGTCGGCGAGCATCAGTTCGGTCAGCGAGGAGCAGTCCACGAAGCAGCCCTCCTCTTTGAAGATCCGGAGAAGATACGGGTTCGGCGTCGCTTTGACGGCGAAATACTCCCGGAACCCCTCGTTCCAGGCAAACGCTTTCCGCAGACGACGGATGTTTTCGCGGATGCCGCGCTCGTCGTAAATATAGAATGGTGTGGGGTGATTTTTTGTGATCTCACGGGCTTGTTCCCGTGTCAGAAACGGTGCTTTGTTCATATTCGTACGCCTTTCCGCAACTTGTTCCCTGCGTTTTCTCATTACATTGTCAATGTATGCCGGAAGCGCATAAAAAGTCGTTTTTTGCAAAAGAACGGCGACATTATATCCCTTTTTTGTTTTTCTGTCAATCCCCCGCGG
>JAGHTH010000019.1 GCA_018065365.1 Candidatus Coliplasma caballi | reverse complement strand
ATTCCGGTTTGTCAAGTTAAAAGAAATAACCCGCTGAAAAAGAAAATCTTTTTCAGCGGGTTTTGATCTCTCATACTATAGCAAGCAGGGAAAAAATATATTTTTTTCCGTTCGTTCTTTAGGAGCTTGCCCCTAATACCCATCAGAGCAGAAAGAAAAATAACGGCAATATAATACTTCCTTATCCACCCTTCCGGAACCACGGTTTTTCGTTTGCTTTTTTAATCCTCGCGGAGCATCCCGACCAAACGCTCCTGCAATTTGCCGTTTTTTAAGTCGGAAAAATCGATCACGTCGATGTTCAGCTCGGCGGCGCGGTTGCGCATGATCGAACGGCAGGGCTTGGTCGTAACGATCGCCGCGACGGCACCTTTCCCGCCGAACCGGTCGCGCAGGATCGCCAGCTCGTTGAGCGCCTCGGTCGCGACGGCGCAGGTTTTGCAGCTGATAAACACCGGCAGGATGCCTTTCATCGCCATGACGTCGATCTCGTTGGTAACGTCGTCGCGGGCATTCTTCCCCTCCCAATCGACGACGGCGCTGGTGCGCACGTCCGAAAACAGCCCCGATTCCAAGCAGGTCTGATAGACGAACAGTTCCAGCACGCTGCCGACGTCGCGCAGCCACGTCCGCACCTGCTCATCCCGGAACGCAAACGAAACCTTTCCGTTTGCAACCGATACGCCGGACAGAAAACCGATCTTTTGCAGTCCGTAAAGCAGTCTTTCATTGGCTTCGACGTTGCCGCCGACAGAATAGGGCGCGGTGATTTTCAACCCCGAATCGTTCTGCGACACACGCTGAAAATACGTAACGGCGGAAGCCCATTCGTCGCGATTTTGCAGATACAGGTCAAAGAAACTCCGGAAACTCGCCGCGTATTTCGACAGGATGGCGTTGTTTACCCTGCCCTGCCGCATTTTTCCGCCTGCCATCAAAAAGCAATCCTCAACGCGATGTTCTACCGTGCAGGGCAGGTCTCCCTCAAACGGGGCGTTGTGGATGCCGAAAAAGCACCGGCGCTTGCGGCTGTAAGTAAACGCCGGCAGCCCACATTCCGCGCTGACTTTTCCGCAGGCGAACAGCGCCGCGTCGGTGCCGCCCGTGATATCGACCACGGCGTCGGGATATTTTTCCGCAAGGGAGCGCAGCTGCAGCGCCACCTTGTCGGCGTTATACATCGACGATTCCAGAAAAACAAGTTCGGAATTCAACCCTTTGTGGCGGAAATACGATTGCAGAACGTCTCTCTGCCGTTTGTCCTGCGCGACGGCAGGCGGGCAGAGGAACACCGTACGTTCCGGGCGAAAGACCTCGCTCGCCAGGACGTTTTCGATCGGGCGCTCGTCGTAAAGTTCGATCAGCGTGTTCATAGCGTCAGTTTCGCACAACGCGAACGCCGTTCAGTTGGAGTTTCGCGTCCTTGATGAGCAGGTACAGTCCCGCCGGCTCGCGATACGGCAGTTCGGTTTCTTTCTTTCCGCAAATAGACAGAAACGCTTTCTTCCGCTTGCTGTCGGTGCGCAGCGTCAACGTAAACGGCGCTCCTTTCGGCAGGTCAAGCGGCAGCACAAACGCCTCGTCATAGACGGTCGGCTGCGTGTAGTCATAAAACAGCGCGATACGTTCCGCGGTTTCGATCGTTCCCGAAACGGTCAATGTGTAATCGGGGTTTTTGCGGAGTAATCCCTCCTGCACGAAGCAGATCACGTCCAAATAGTCAACGTGGCTCTGAAAACGGAGCGCGCCGTCTTCTGCGATCGCTATGGGCGCTCCGTAGCCGGTGCGGCCGCCGGTCAGCGCCGACCAACCGAGTTCGGCAACGCGGAAGCCCTCCGCGAAGCGTTCCTCATAGATCGTTTCGCCGCTTTCGTATTCTTTATACGGATCGTCCGCGTAATCGAACGGTTTTGTGAGGTCAAACGTCTTTTCCATGCGCCCGGCAATATAGATCGCTTTGACGTTCGGCTGCGCGCGCAGGGCGGGGTTGGCGCCCCACTCCTTGACGACCGGGTACCAATAATCCGGGCAGGGCCAGAACAGCACCTCGGGCTTTGCCGCCGCGTAAAGTGCTTCCGAGCCGCCGTAATACCCATGGTGCGCGACCTGAAGCAGATCGCAGCGGAACACCGCTTCGTCGTATCTGCCGCAGACGAAATCGGAAGATTGCTTTTCGGCGTCGCCCGGGAACAACAGCACCTTGTCTTCCGCCTCAACGCGCAAGATCAGAGAGGAATCGTTGAACGACGGGATCGGCGCGGGGTACAGGTCTTCGCCGACGAACAGCGCGTCAAAGGTCATTCCGCCGAAGCAGTAGCGCTCGCCGCTGCGGGGCGTAACGATGCGGGTGGTGTCCCGCACGGTGTCGAGTGCTTCGCAGAAATGAATGAACCAACCCACGCCGTCCAGCCGATGCGCCCAGTTGTACAGAATGTTCTGCACGACGGCACGGTCGCGGTAGTCATTCAGAAAATGCGTAACGACGGAGAAATGGTCTTCATGTCCGTGCGAAATGAACCACGCCGCGATGACCGGCTTGCCGCCGCGGACGTTCTGCTTTTCCAACGTTTCCCACAGATGCACGACCGTTTCGTTCTCGTCATACCCGCCGTCAATGATGACGAATCTGCCGTCCTTTAACCGCAGGACGTAGGACATTCCGCAGTCGGGGAGGAAATACGCGAGCGAAAGCTGCGTAACGAGCGGCGAGCAGATCGCTTCCCCGTCCATTCCGGTCGCCTGTACGTCGATATCGTTTTCTTTGGCGATCAGCCGCAGGCCACCGTCTTTTGCGGAATGCGTCGCGAACAGCGTCGTGTCGCCCAGACGGAATTTCCGCAGCCGTACACCGCCGAAAGCATTTTCTTCCGGCAAAGCGTAGCCCGCTTTCTTGCAGGCATCGGAAAGCGTCTCAAACGCGTCCGCGCCGGCGTTTTCCCACAAAAAGAGCGTCGCTCCGTCTTTGGTCGTAAAGGTCTGCATCGGCAGCCCGACGCGCTCGGTCAGTATCGAAAGATCATTCATGTTTTTTCTCCTTTTATATTGGACACCCTCACGGTTTTGTTTACATAATATTGGTTTACATAATTATATTACAGGGAATACAGCACCCCGCCGAGCAGGGCGGAAACGACGATCAGCAGAATCGGCGAGATCGTTTTCTTTTTCACTTTTTTGTAAGTGATTCCGATCGCCGCAACGAGCGCAAAGATCAACAGCGCTTTCGGATCCGGCGAAAACGCGTCTCCGACCTTCGAGAAGCCGAACAGCGACGACAGCAAAAGTGTCATTC
>JAGHTH010000131.1 GCA_018065365.1 Candidatus Coliplasma caballi | reverse complement strand
TGGCAAGACAGAGCAGAACGGCGAACTGCGGGTTCATGTCGGTCGGGAAGCCGGGGTAGAAGGCGGTTTTGACGCGGATCGAGCGGTATTCGACGTTTGGAGCGGGCGCATAGACCGTCATGCTGTCGTCGCCCTCCTCGACGTTGACGCCCATTTCCTGCAACTTTGCCGTGATGGACTCCAGATGTCGCGGGATCACGTTGGCGACGGTCAGCGTGCTGCCGGTTGCCGCCGCGACGACCATGTAGGTGCCTGCCTCGATCATGTCGGGAATGACGGCGTAAGAGGTGCCGGACAGCTCGGAAACGCCGCGGATCTTGATCGTCGGGGTGCCGGCGCCGGAAATGTCCGCGCCGCAGCTGTTCAAGAACATCGCGACGTCAACGATGTGCGGCTCGCGGGCTGCGTTGTCGATCACGGTGGTGCCTTCCGCGCGGCAGGCGGCAAGCATAATGTTGATCGTTGCGCCGACGGACGGAACGTCTAAGTAGATCGACGCGCCGCGCAGACCGTTCGGAGCGGAGCAGCGGATCCTGCCCGCCTCGTGATCCTCGATGACCTCTGCGCCTAACGCGCGGAAGCCCTTGACGTGCTGGTCGATCGGGCGGGAGCCGAAATCGCAGCCGCCGGGGAAGCCGGCCTCCGCTTTTCCGAACCTGCCGAGTCCCGCGCCGAGCAGATAGTAGGACGAACGGAGTTTTTTGGACGCTTCGTTCGGGACGTTGACTTCGGTGATGTAACGGGTGTCGATCTCGTAGGCGTTGTCGCCCTTGTAAGCGACGGCGGCGCCGAGCCCGGTCAGAATGTCGCCGGCGTTTTTGAGGTCGTCGGCGTCCGGAACGTTCTCGATGGTGCAGACGCTGCCGGTCAGCAGAGTGGCGCAGAAGATCGGGTCCGCGGCGTTTTTCATTCCGCCGACCGTGATGGTGCCGGAAAGTTGTTTGCCGCCTTTGATGTACAGTTTTTCCATATTGAAAACTCCTTTTGCGGAGAGAGTGAAAATTGCAAAAATCACGGACGCGAACCGCCCCATAATCATCATACCATTTTTTTCGCGTTTGTCAAGTCTTTCCCTCAATATTTTATGCGCGCCTGGCGAAAAAGGAAAATCCGGCGGCGCGAGCGGGAAAAACTTTCGGCGGGACAAGACAAAATTCTTCTTGACAGAAGCGGTTTTTTCGGCTATAATAGAATCGTATTTGTATGGGATCGCCGGCGTACCACTCGCGCGGGCGAGAGATAGATCGACACAAAGGAACATTATGAAAGAAAAAAAGACATTCAAAGCGATCCGTTCGGACGCCGGCGCGGAAAAAAAGCCCGCGGCGAAGCTGACCGAGAAATTACGCAAAAAAAATTCCCCCGAACAGCAGCAGAAGCCGCAGAAACAGGGGAAAACGCAAAAACAACCCAAGCAGAAACAACAGAAACAACCAAAACAGGAACGGGAACAGAAATTCCCCGCCCTGAAAGCGCAAAAGGCGCAGGCGGCAAAACCGCAGAAACCGATGAAAGCGCAGAAGACCGCCGCCCTCTCCGCAGAGGAAGTCATTTCTCCGAAGAAGAAAAAGAGCGCGCTGCCCAAAAAAGAGATCCGCAGACGGATCGAAACGGCGGAGCCGACGCAGGCGACGGGTACGACGACCGTCAAGATCATTCCGCTGGGCGGTGTGGACGGCATCGGCATGAATATGACCGCGTTCGAGTGCGGGAACGACATCATCGTGGTCGATTGCGGCATCGCCTTTCCGGGCGAGGATATGCCCGGCGTGGAGGTCGTAACCCCCGATTTTACCTACCTGCAAAAGAACGAGGACAAGCTGCGCGGTCTGATCCTGACGCACGGACACGAAGACCACATCGGCAGCGTTCCGTTCTTCTTGAAAAAAGTGAAATGCGACGTTTACGCGACGCGTCTGACGCTCGGGATCTTGCAATATAAGCTCGAGGAACACCAGATCCGCGAGGGCGACCTGTACGAAGTCCGCGCGGGCGAGGTGGTTACGCTCGGGAACTTTGACGTCGAGTTTATCCACGTCAACCATTCCATGCCCGACTCGGTCGCGCTGTGCATCGGTACGCCGGTCGGCAGGATCGTGCATACCGGCGATTTCAAGGTGGACTATACCCCCGTCGGTACGACGCCGATCGACCTGGCAAGGTTTGCCGAACTGGGCAGAAAAGGGGTGCGGCTGCTGCTTTGCGACAGCACCAACGCCGAGCGCCCGGGGTATACCCCGTCGGAGAACATTCTGACGGCGAGTTTCGACCGTATTTTCTCCGAAACGAACAAGCGCGTCGTGATCGCGACGTTCTCTTCCAACGTGCATCGCATCCAGCAGGTGTTGGAGGCGTCGGAAAAGTGGGGGAGAAAGGTCGCCGTTACCGGCAGAAGTATGCAGAACGTGCTGAAAGCGGCAAGAGACCTCGGCTACATTTCCATTCCGGAAGGGCTGGTCGTCGATCTTGCCGAGTGCAAGCTGTTCCCGCCCGAAAAGCGGACCATTCTGACCACGGGCTCGCTGGGATAGCCGATGTCCGCGCTGTACCGCATGGCGTTCGGCGAGCATTCGCTGGTTACGCTCGGCCCGAGCGATCTGGTCGTGCTGTCCGCGTCCTGCATTCCGGGCAACGAAAAGACGGTTACCAAGATCATCAACGAACTGTGCAAGCGTTCCGTGGACGTCATTACCGACCGAACGGACGACGTTCACGTTTCCGGACACGCCTGCCGCGAGGAACTCAAGCTGATCCATTCGCTCGTGCGGCCGGATTGTTTCGTGCCGGTGCACGGGGAGTATAAACACCTGGTCGTGCACGCGCGGCTCGCCAAAGAGTTGGGAATGCCGGCGGACAAGGTGCTGATCCCGGAAGCAGGCAAGGTCATCGAGCTGGACCGCAGGGGCATTCATCCCGCGGGGACCGTCGAGGCGGGCAAGGTCATGATCGACAGCGGCTTCGGCGACGGCGTGGAGTCGGCGGTCTTGCGCGACCGCACCGTGCTTTCCGAAAACGGCGTGGTGTTCGTAACGGTTACGATCGACCGCGGGTACGGCATCGCGGCGGGGCCGGAGTTGGCGACCAAGGGGTTCGTTTACGTCAAAGACAGCGAGGAACTGATGGACTATCTGCGCGAGGCGGCGCGGAAGTTCACGCAGAACGCGATCGACCGCGGGCTTGCGGATCCGGTTTCGGTCGGAACGCGGCTCAAGGAAGATCTGACGAACGCGATTTACCAGAAAACGCATCGTAAGCCGGTCGTCGTTACGGTCATGAACTATACGGAATAGGTCGCGCCTGCGGCGCGGGAGGTCGTCGGCACACCCATAGCGTTTGCCGCCGGGAGGTGGGCCCCCAGCCCCGGGGGATAGTTTTTAGGGTTAAAAACAAAAAAAAAAAAAGGGGGAAGGAAAAAACCGTTTTTTTGGTGGGGT
>JAGHTH010000220.1 GCA_018065365.1 Candidatus Coliplasma caballi | reverse complement strand
GATCCCGGATCCAAGTTAGGTCATGATTACGGTACTCCGACCTATGTTTGGAACGGCGATCAGTGCACTGCAACTCGCGTTTGCTCGCACGATGATTCGCACATCGAAACCGAAACCGTCAAGGGCATCTACGTCAAAGACACCGACGCTACTTGCGAAGAAAACGAAAAAGGGCATTACGAAGCGACCTTTACAAATCCTGCTTTTGCAAAGCAATCGACCGCAAAGAATAGCGTAGAAGTGCCGGAAACAAAAATCGGGCACAGCTTCACGAACTACGTCAGCGACAACAACGCGACCTGTACTGCTGACGGCACAAAGACTGCTCATTGTGATCATGCCGGTTGCGAAGAAACCGATACGATCGCAGATGTTGATTCCAAACTCGGACACAACTACGACAAGCCCACCTACAAGTGGAACGGTGACGAGTGCACTGCAACGATGGTCTGCCTGAACGATTCGAGCCACCCTGTTATTGAGACGGCGACTGCGGTCTATGTCAAAGACACCAATGCAACCTGTACGGAAAACGAAAAAGGCCACTACGAAGTGACCTTCCAAAACGGTGCGTTTGAACAGCAGTTCACCGAAAAGAACAGCGTCGAGAAGCAGGGCACCAAACTCGGACACAACTACGTTTCTGTCGTGACGCCGCCGACTGAAACCGAACGCGGCTATACGACGCACACCTGTTCGCACTGCCACGATTCGTATGTCGATTCGTACACCGATCCTATTCCTGCGGTTACGTATGGCGATATCAACGGCGACGGTGCGATCGACGCGTTTGACTATCGGATGCTCAAAGCGTTCGTGCTGGGAACGTTCAAGGACGTTACGAACGAGCAGAAAGAAGCGATGGATGTCAACCACGACGGATGCGCGGACGCGTTCGACTATCAAATGGTCAAGGCACACGTGCTGGGGACTTATGTGATTCAGTAAAACGCTTTTTGAGAAGCAGCCACAGAAAGGGCGTGCGTCTTAGGGATTTTTTGACCGGGGGAACGACAAGAAGATAATAAAAACAGTTTTTCAGAAATGAAAATGCTGTTTTTGAATCAATCAAAAGCATATTAATATAAAAGCGAGGAGCAGATCCTCGCTTTTATTGTCTTCGGTCGATTTCGTCTCTATCGTACACAAGTACGCCGACGATACGAAATCGGCCGATCCCCCGGCCCCTCTCTCCCTAATTCGCACGCCCTAAAATGCGGCTGCTTTTTTTGCCAAAAAAGTCCCCCACGAAAAGATCCGAAAAAACAAACGCATCCAAAAATTCACACTTTCGGGCTTGATTTTCGAGGCGGGATGCGGTATAATAACAAAATAAAATGGGTTAAAATGCAAAATGGCAACAAAAAGGGGCCAAAAGCGGCAGGAAAGGAGGCGCGGACGGTGGCGCAGCAGGAGTTATTTCCGGCGAGTGAATTGGAAGAACGCGGCAGAGACGGGCGGAAAGAAGGCACGTTTTTGCAGGGCTCGATCGACGAAGTGGTGTTCTGCAACGAGGACAACGGGTATTCCGTCTGCGTTCTGAACTGCATGGGCGAGCCGATCACGCTGGTCGGGACGATGCCGACGGTGGGCGCGGGCGACACGGTCAAGGTGCGCGGCGTCTGGACGGTGCATCCGACGTACGGTCGGCAGTTCAAGGTGGAATATTTTGAAAAAGAGATGCCGACGAGCGCGGAGGCGATCTTCAAATATCTGTCGTCGGGAACGCTCAAGGGTATCGGGCCGGTGTTGGCGCAGCGGATCATTGAGGCGTACGGACCGGAAACGCTCGACGTGATCGAGCACCATCCGCGTTGGCTCTGCGATATCAAGGGCATCTCGCCGAAGAAAGCGGACGCGATCCACGACGCGTACGAGGAACAGTTCGGAATGCGGACGGTCGTGATGCATTTCGGGCAGGTGTTCGGCACGTCAACGGCGGTGCGGATCTATAAGCGGTACGGAAACGCCGCGATCGAGTTGGTCGAGCGCAACCCGTATCGGCTGTGCGCCGAGATCGACGGCATCGGGTTTGAACGCGCGGACGCGTACGCCGAAACGCTCGGGATCGAAAAAGACGCCGAGGAGCGCATCGCGGCGGGGATTTTGCATTTGCTGAACGCCGCGTCGTACCAGCTCGGGTATTGCAGAATGCCGGAAGAAATGCTGGTGCGCAACGCCGTCGGGCTGCTTTCCGTCGCGCCCGAAACGGTCAAACGGACGCTTTCGGAGATGACGCTGCGGAAGGACGTGTTCCCGTCGAAAGACGAAAGCACGACTTATTACGCGACAAAGGAACTTTACGAGGCGGAACATCTGATCGCGAAAAAGATGCTGCTGCTCGCGAGTGAAAAGCCGCCGCTGCCGCTGGTCGGGGCGGAGGCGCGGATCGTCGGGCTGGAAAAGGAGAACGGCATCGAGTACGCGGACGAGCAGAAAGAGGCGATCGTTTCGGCGGTTACGAAAGGGGTTACGATCGTAACGGGCGGGCCCGGAACGGGAAAAACGACCGTCATCAAGGCGATTTTACAGATTTTGGACGAATTGAAAATTTCCTGCGCGTTGGCGGCACCGACGGGCAGGGCGGCGAAGCGTATGAGCGAGGCGTCGGGCAAGGAAGCCAAGACGATCCACCGGCTGTTAGAGGCGGGCTACGCGGACGGAAAAGGGCTGCGGTTTGCGAAAAACGAGGACGATCCGCTGCCGTATAAGGTGCTGATCATTGACGAGACGAGTATGGTCGATACGCTGCTGATGTCGGCGCTGCTGCGGGCGGTCAAGCCCGGAACGTCGCTGGTGCTGATCGGCGACGTGGACCAGCTGCCGCCGGTGGGACCGGGGAACTGCCTGAACGATCTGATCGCGTCGGATCGGTTTGCGGTGGTGCGATTGCAGCACATTTTCCGGCAGGCAGAGCAGAGTTTGATCATTGTGAACGCGCACCGGATCAACCGCGGCGAGATGCCGCTTCTGAACGTGCGGAACAACGACTTCTTCTTTCTGGAACGGCACGGCGCGGACGCGATCCGGGAGACCGTGCTGGAACTTTGCAAAACGCGGTTGCCCGCGCGGTACGGGATCGATCCGATGGAGGATCTGCAGGTGGTCTGCTGGACGCGGATCGGGGTGTTGGGGACGAAAGAACTCAACCCGGCGCTGCAGGAAGCGCTGAACCCCGCCGACCTCGACAAACGCGAGAAAAAGGTCGGGAACAAGCTGTTCCGCGAGGGCGATAAGGTCATGCAGGTGCGGAACAATTACGATCTGGTCTGGGAGCGCGACGGGCAGGAGGGCTCGGGCATTTTCAATGGCGACATCGGCAGAATTCTGCTGATCAACAAGCAGGGCGAGTACATCAAGGTCGATTTTGACGGGCGCATCTGCGATTACGATTATTCGCTGTTGGAAGATCTGGAGCTTGCCTACGCGATCACGACGCACAAGAGCCAGGGCAGCGAGTACCGTATGGTCGTGATCCCGTCGTTCAACACCGTTCCGCAGATGCAGACGCGCAACCTGCTTTATACGGCGGTTACGCGGGCAAAGGAATTGGTCTGCATGGTCGGCGACCCGCGGCTTCCCGAGCGGATGACCGGGAACGACAGCCGGCCGGTACGGTTGACCGAGCTGAAAACGCTGCTCGGGGGATAAACGATGAGTGAATTGCGGATGGTCCCCGGAAAGCCCTGCCGGCTTTGCCGCAAGCGCGTGTGGCTGGAGGAAGGGCAGACGTTCTGCCCGCATTGCACGGGGAAGATCGAAAAGTTATACGCGTACCCTTGCAGAAAGTGCGGCAACCCCGCTTCCGACTGCGAGTGTTCCGGGAACAAGTGGCTGAAATTCCTGTTCTGGTACGACTGCCCGACGGCGCGGACGTACATCAACCGGCTCAAGAACGATCCGCGCGATTACGAGGTGGAATTTCTCGGGACGGAACTTGCGAAAAAATGCACGGGCAGGTACGACGCGGTTACGTTTGTTCCGCGCGATCCCGCGGCGCGTAAGGTACACGGGAGCGACCACGCGGAATTGCTGGCGCACGCCGTTGCCGAGGCGCTCGGGCTTCCCGTCGTGGCGACGTTGGAGTGCCGCGGCGTGATCATTCAGAAATTTTTGTCCGCGTCGCAGCGGGAAAAGCTGGTGCGCGGGCGGTTTGCGGTGCTGGACGAGGCACTGCGCGACCATCGGCGGCTGCTGTTGGTGGACGACGTTTCGACCACGGGCGCGACGCTGCGGGGAACTTCCCGGCTGTTGCGCGAGCACGGTGCGGAAGCGGTCGCCTGCGCGGCGATGTGCAAGACGCAGGAAAATTACCGATAAAAGCACGTCGGGAATCGAAAAACAACAAAGAAAAGCGGGTGAAATCATGATCCATACGATCAAAGCGGGCGAATTGCAAATACGGCTCTCGTGCGGAGAACACGGGCTGACCGTCTGCGGCGTTCGCGACGGAAAAACGGGAAAGCGGATGTTTTCCGGGAATGCGGAACTGTTTTCGCTGACCGTTCGGGAACTGAAAAACCCCGAAAACAAGACGGTGTTTTCGTCGTCGGACGGTTGGGAGCGCGTTTACGCGTCGAAGTGCGGGTGCGTTTCGACGTTTGCGCTGGAAAAGCAGGGCGTGCGCGTGATTTTGACCGCCGAAGCGGGCGAGAACGCGGTCTTGTGGACGGTTTCTCTTGCCTCGGAAAACGAAACGTTCTCGCTGTACGAGTGCGAATACCCGGCGCTGCCCGCGGACGCGAAGAGAAACGTCAAGGTGTTCTTCCCGTACGGGTGCGGCGAGGTTTACAAGGCGGAAAAACCGTTTGAAACCAGGCAGAATTACCCGTCCTACGGGGCGTCGATGGAATACATGGCGGTGTGGAACGAGCGCGCGGGCAGAGGAATTTACTACGGTCTGCACGATCCCGCGCCGGCGTATAAAAAGTTGCGCTACCGTTCCGACGGAAAGACCGTTTCGCTCGGCGCGACGATGCCGCTGACCGGGATCGACCGGGCAAAGAACGGGCAGACGCTCGCGGGAAGCGCGGTCTGGCGGCTTTACGACGGCGATTGGTACGACGCGGCGCTGCTTTATAAGGAATTCTTTGAGACGCAGGCGGATTGGAAGCCGGTCATGAAGGACGGCAAGCGCGCCGACACGCCGGAATGGCTCCGCACCAACCCGCATTGGTGGAGAAAACGGATGACGTGGGACACGTCGTTTGCGAAAGAACTGACGGACGCCGACCGTGCGCTCGGGCTGAAAAAGCCGAGCCCGGTGCATCTGTACGATTGGTTTCAGATCCCGTACGATACGAATTACCCGCATTATTTCCCCGCGAAAGACGCGTTTGCGGTCGGCATGAAGCGGTTGCGGGAGTACGGCATCCGCGTGATGCCCTACATCAACGGGCGGCTGTGGGACACCCACGACAGAGGCAAAGAGGATTGGCAGTTTACTGCGCTCGCGAAGCCGTGGTGTACCAAGTCGGCGGGGGACAACCTTTTTTTGGAATCTTACCCGACCAGCAAGATCGACCTTGCGATCATGTGTCCTTCCTCGGCGCTGTGGCAGGAAAAAATGACCGAGATCATCGGGACGCTGTTTCGTGATTTCGGTGTGGACGGCGTTTACATCGACCAGATCGGCGCGGCGCAGCCCTATCCCTGCGAGGATAAGCGGCACAGACACCGCGCGGGCGGCGGAAGCTGGTGGGTGGAAAGTTACCGCGATCTGCTCGGACACGCGCGCCGCGTGATGCCCGAAGAAAGCGTTCTGACCACGGAATGCACGTCCGATCCGTACATGAAAGATATTCAGGGCTATCTGTCGTGGATCTGGATCAAGAACGATCAGGTCCCGGCGTTTATGGCGGTGTACAACGGGTACGTCGCGGTGTTCGGGCGGTCTTACGATTACGCGGGCGACACGAAAGCAAAGGATATGATCGCGGCGCAGTCGCTGACGTTCGGCGAACAGATGGGCTGGATCAAGCCGGAAGTTTATCGCGCGTACCGGCACAAAAATTTTTACGGCAAGCTCGTGAAATGCAGGGAGGAGATCGGCTCGTTTTTGTACGACGGGAAACTGCTTCGCAGCCCGAAGCTGATCGACAAAACGCATTTGCGCACGACCAAAATTCTGGAGGAAGCGTACGGCGGCGTTCTGGAACACACGGCGACGTTCTCGGAACTTTGGGAGCGGAAAGACGGAAAAAAACTGCTGTTTCTGATCAACGCGTCGAGCCGTCCGACGACCGTAACCGTGGAGACGGGCGACCTGCCCGACGGGGTGTACGCGCCGCGCGGGGAGTTGGCGTCGGATGTGGTCTTTGCGCACGGAAAGGCGACCGTTACGCTGGGCGCGCTTTCGGTTTCGTGGATCATCACGGAATGATCTCCAAAAAAATCTTCTGCCGGGAAAGGCAAACATAATGGAAATTTGCAAGAAAAAAGGGAAATTTTATCCGGAGCGGTTGTTTGAACACATCTACGAGATCACGCCGCAGCTTCTGAAAGAGCAGGGCGTCAAAGGGATCGTGTTCGACATCGACAACACGATCGCGCCCTACGAAGTGGAGGAGCCGACGCGCAAAATGGAGGAGTATCTCCGCTCGCTCGAAGAAATGGGCATCCGTTACGCGTTCGTGTCGAACAACCACGGCTCGCGCGTGGCGCGGTTTGCGAAAAAACTCCGCGCCGTGCAGATCTCCGACGCGAGAAAACCGCTGTCCAAAGGGCCGCGGCGCGCGATGAAAGAATTCGGGCTGACCGCGAAAGAGGTCATCGGCATCGGCGACCAACTGTTTACCGACTGCCTGTCCGCGCATTTCGCGGGGATGCGGTTCTGGCTCGTTCCGCCGATCCGGGATAAGAAAACGCTGTTTTTCCGTTTCAAGCGGTGGCTGGAAAAGCCGTTCGTCAAGGCGTTTTCGCATTACGACGAATATTTGGCGCGGGCAAGCGCGCCGGACAGAGTGATCTGAAAAAACGAAAAGGATGTGATCGTAAATGGCGGCTTTATTCGGGCCGGGCGGGAACTCGGAGGAGTTCCACGCTTCCAAATACAGAAGTTCGGCGAACGCTCCCGATTTCGTGCGGGACAAAGGGCTGGACGCTTATGAATACGAGGCGGGGCGCGGGATCGCCGGCGCTCCGGAAACGCTTTTGGAGATCGGTCGGCGGAGCAGGGAGTACGGGATCGCGGTGTCGATCCACTCGCCGTATTTCATTTCGCTGTCGTCGGTCGAGCCGGAAAAGCGGGTCAAGAGCGTCGGGTATTTGCGGGAGACCGCTGCCGCGGGCGCGCTGCTCGGCGCGGGACTGATGGTCGTACATACCGGCTCGGCGGCAAAGATTTCGCGCGAGACCGCGATGGAATACGCCGCGGACACGCTGCGCATGGCGGACGAAATGCTGGCGGAAACCGGGTTTCCGATCGTGCTCGGGCTGGAAACGATGGGCAAACTCAACCAACTCGGCACGCTCGACGAGGTGCTGACGCTCTGCAAACTGTCGCCGCGATTCGCGCCCGTGATCGATTTCGGACACATGAACGCGCGGGAGCAGGGTGCTTTGCGTACCGCCGACGATTTCAAGCGCGTGTTCGACCGCATCGCGACGGAACTTTCGCCGGAACACGCGGACAAGCTGCATTGCCATTTTTCGAGAATCGAATACACCGCGATGGGCGAAAAGAAGCATCTGACGTTTGCGGACACGCAGTTCGGGCCGGACCCGCTGCTGTTTGCGCAGGCGATCCGGGAGCTTGGCGTTTCGCCGACCGTGATCTGCGAGTCCGCCGGCACGCAGTCGGAAGACGCGCTCTTTCTGAAAAACGCATATCTTGCAAACTAAGCAAAGGAAGTACAGAACATGATCCTCAACGAACTTACCATTCATACCAACACGCTCGGCAGCGAACTCGTCGGCGGCGTTCTCGTGAGCGCGGGCATTTCCTGC
Source organism: Candidatus Coliplasma caballi (assembly GCA_018065365.1). Classification (GTDB taxonomy): domain Bacteria; phylum Bacillota; class Clostridia; order Oscillospirales; family CAG-382; genus Coliplasma; species Coliplasma caballi. Next base: position 2,987 of record JAGHTH010000220.1, on the reverse strand, counting down.
TTCGTAACCGAGGATTTCGGCGATCTGCAGGACGTGATCGAGCAGAAGTCGATCCCGTTTGACTACATTGAGGACGATCTGCTGGTCGATCCGGGCGAGGTGCGCGTCAAGGTGTATCTGACGCCCGACGAGCAGGGCTCCATTCAGGCGGAGGAGATCGTGCAGGGCGTGAAAAAGTTGAAAGACGAGGGCGAATTCGACCTCGGAACGCTCGAAATCACGTTCGCGGAGGCCAACGAGGACGATTGGGCGAACAACTGGAAGGAATTATTCCACCCGCTGCAGATCGGCAATCGGGTCGTGGTCAAGCCGACGTGGGAATCGTACGAGCCGGACGGGCGAATCGTTTTGGAGATCGATCCGGCGTCTTCGTTCGGGACCGGTCGGCACGAAACGACGGCGCTCTGTTTGGAGGAATTGGAAAACGAGCCGCTTGAAGATGCATCGCTGCTCGACATGGGCTGCGGAAGCGGCATCCTCGGCATCGGCGCGGCGCTGTTGGGCGCGACCGACGTGGTCTGCGTGGACATTGAGGAGGGAGCGGCAAAGGCGGCGGCGGAAAACGCGCGCGTCAACGGGCTGCCCGAAAACGTGCTGCGGTCGTATTGCGGCAACGTTCTGGACGACCGGAATCTGCGGCAGCAGATCATCCGGAAAAACCGGTACGATTTCATTGCGGCGAACATCGTCGCGGACGTGATCGTGCAGATGCTCCCGCTGTTCGAGGAGTGTTTGCGCCCCGGCGGCGTGATGGTGCTGTCGGGCATCCTTTCCACGCGGAGAGAGGACGTTCTGGAAGCCCTCGCGGCAAAAGGGTTTACGATCAGAATGTCAAGAGAGCGCAACGACTGGGCGGTAATTGTTGCGGAGAAGTAAGGATAAATAATGGTGGTTTTAACGGGGGAAAACTTTTTGAAAAAAGCTTTTCCCCCGTGCTCCTTTTCAAAAACTTTTCCTGTGGGGGAAAAGGATAAAAAGGAAACGGAAAGGAACGGAAATAAGAAAAGGGATAGGGATATATAAAAAAAGAAAAACGAAGCCTCGGTGCCAAAAGGGCTTCGGTTAAAGCCATTTCTTCATAAAAGGAACCCGACTGCAAAAGAAAGTTTTTCGCCGCGCGAAAAACGACTGTCGGGCAAAACAGAAACAAAAAGTGAAGAAACGGCGGTCGGGGAAAGCAGAGACAGAAGAATAGAAAAAGCACGGAAAGAGAAAACAGGCTGACGATCAAATCAGCCTGTTTTTTGCGTTGCGATTCTGCGATCAGAACAAATTACCCATATTGCCGACGGAGCGGGCACAGAAGTTGTTGAGGTATTGCGTCAGGAAGTAGTAAATATTGTAATACTCGTTTTCGGTATCCTTGAAGCCGAAGCGGTCTCCGTTTTTGGAGGCATAAACCGTCCAGGAGCCGTTGATCTTCAACACATACAGCGACACGCTGTTGGTGGAATCGATCTCGTCGCCCTTCTTGTCCTTGAGCACGAAAGAGCCTTTGACCTTATAGCCGTCGGAGACGGAAGCATTTTTGAAGGTCTTTGCAAAATCGGCGCAAGAATCCATAAGACTTTTGACCTTTTTGGTGCTGATATCCAACATTTCTGCCATATCGTCGATGTCGTCGGAGTCCATGTCCTCAATTTCTTCGACAACATCTTCAAATTGATCATCCCAAAGGTCGCGGAGTTCATCCTCGTAGTTTTCGAGGTCATCGCCATCCAGTTTTTCTTTGTCGGTGACCTCGAATTCCATTTCCCATTTCCCGAGGATGTCGTTCATTTCCTCGAAATATTCGCGGAGGTCGTCGGTTTGGGATTCCAGCTCATCGGGGAAGAGATCGGCTGCTTCTCTGAACAGACTCTTATATTCTTTGGTGCAATATGCGGAATAGAGGTCGAGAAAGTCAACCTTTTCTCCCTCGTTGATCGCATCGACAAGGTCGTTGACCGGCGTCATATAGCCTCCGCCACCGGTGCATCCGCGAATGATGAGCACCAGTACGATGACTGCCGCTATCGCCGCAATGATCAGAAAAATGCGGCATTTTTTGGGATCTTTTTTGATTTCGTTGTACTTTTCTTTGCCGTTGTCGGCGAGCTCGCTGATCTTCTTTCCGCTTGCGTCGGCAAGGTTGCCGAGTTTTTCGTTCACCTTATTCAGCGAATCGGGATCGAACAGGGTTTTGTTTTCTTTTTCGGGAGTTGCATTTTGCTCGGTGGGTTCTGCGGGGGATTGCTCTCGGGGCTGACAATCGCAGACTTCGCCGTCTTGCAGTTGTCTTCCGCATTTTGAACAGAATGACATAAGAATTCCTCCATAAATATGTTATTTGGTAATCATTTACCTTATAAATATTATGCCACGCAGAATTGTATTTTGCAATAGGTTTTTGAGAGTTTTTTATTGTAGTTGTAAAAGGCACGAATGAACGGTCTTTCTTTGGAGAGAGAATAATTAAAAACGGAAGCTGACGCGATAAAACGAAAGCTTCCGTATTTTTTGTTGACAAATGGAAAATAATGTGATATTATAAAGTTAAGGCGTACCCAACGGTGGCGGTTGCCTCAACGCGAACAGCGAGAGGCAAATTCTTTAAGGTTGCCTCTCGACTCGAAAGAGGAAAGAGGTGATCGGTTGTGGTTACATGGGTCGAGTTCTATGCTCTTCTTACATTGATAGTCGCAATAATCGGATTAGTCTACGGGATCTGCAAAGATCATCATGACAACGATAAAAAGAATTAACCGCCTGCTCTCGACAAAGTTAGGCGGTTAATTCCGTAAACACTTATTGAGGCAACCGTCATCGGTACGCCTTTTGTATTTTCATTATAGCACGGGCTTTGCAATTTGTCAAGCCCTTTTTAAATATATCTTTTTCTTTTACTGTAGGTTTACAATTGATGTGAGACTAAAAAACAAAATAATATAGAAAAAAGCGATTGAGTTCGTTAGAATAAAGTCACCACAACAATCCCTAACGAAAGG
>JAGHTH010000183.1 GCA_018065365.1 Candidatus Coliplasma caballi | reverse complement strand
TCGGCCGATTTCGTATCGTCGGCGTACTTGCGTACGGTAGAGACGAAATCGACCGAAGACAATAAGAGCGAGGATTTTACTCCTCGCTCTTATGTTTTGCAATTTTTGACTGATCGGAAACAGCTTTTTCATTTCTGAAAAAACTGTTTTTATTATCTTCTTGTCGTTCCACCGGTCAAAAAATCCCTAAGACGCACGCCCGAAAAGCGGTTCTTTCTATCATATTCTATGAAATTTACTTCACGTGCAGCTTCACGATGCAGGGTTCGGAATATCCCATGCCGGACTTGTAGCAGAACGAGAATTCGTCGTCGCCGGTAAAGCCGACGTTCGGGAAATAGGTAAACGTGCCGTCGCCGTTGAGCGTTACGGAGCCGTGCGTCGCCGAAGCGACCAGCGACAGTTCGTAGAGTCCGTCGGAGTTGTCAACCGCCCGACCGATGTTCATCATACCTGCGCTGACCGTCGCTTCCGCGGGCTCAAGCGCTTCGGGCGTCGCCATCAGCGTTCCCTTGATAAAGAGGTAGGTGTTGTCATAGACCGCGCGGACATCGGGATTGTTGGAGGTTACGAAATGACCGATATACATTCCCATGTAGTACATGTGCGTCGCTTCGGTCATGTACCCCATCTTCGCGCCCTGTTTGAGATACTCGTAATATTTCTCGCGGTAGCGGGAATCGGTGTAGCAGGACTCCGCCATTTCGATCTCCAGGCACATTCCGTAGCATTTCGCGAGATTTGCCGCGGTTACGACGCGGGAATCCGGAACGTCGAGGTGGAACGCGTAGTTGGGCTGCAGGCAAGCCACGTCAAGCCCGTACTCTCTCCAATCCTGAATGCCGGTCGCGCCGAAATACGGGATCCAGAACATCTGGCTGCCGTAGGAACGGACGTGGTCGGCGATGCGCTTCGTCATGTTCTTCGATTCGTTGACCATCGACTCGTTGTACCAATAGTAGCCGCAGAACTCGATGTTCTTGAACGAATAGGTCGCTCTCTTGGCTTCGAACTGATCGATCCACCATTCGATGACCTTTGCCTTTCCGGCAAAGTTGCCCATGTTTTCGATTCTGCCGTCGCCGTCGATATCCTCAAACGTCGAATTGCGCGGATAGTACAGCGAAACGTAATACTTGACCTTGTAATCGTCGGGCAGGTTCAGCGCTTTCTTGACGATACCGACCGTTTCTTCGAGTGCCAGAATGTTCTCGCCCTCGTTGAACAGCGTTTCGAGCAGCCAATCCATATCGGACTTTTTGTATTCCATGGAGCCGCCGGTACCGCCCGCTTTGGACGGGAAACCGCCGGACATCAAAAACAGGAAGCCGTCGAACATGGTGTCGAGGATGTTGCCGTCTTTATCGAGATAAGCGGCCTCGCAAAGCAGATCGTCCACTTTGCGCGGATGTGCTTCGTTGTGGTATGCCAGAATGATGTCGTGTACGCCGCCCAGAATATCGTCGGAGGGGCCTGCCCAATCCGCCGTCGCGTCGGGGTTTCCCTGGAACGAATAACGCTCGAGTCCGGCGTCGTCCGCAAGTTTCACGGAAGAATCCACCTTCTTGGTGCCGTGCACTTCGAGTTCATCAATGCCCGCCCACGAGCTGACCGGGAACGCAAAGCAGACGAACCGTGCCGCGATCGGCGTTTTCAGCGTAACGCTTCCGCGCACGACGGACGGATCGTGGCTGGTGTCAAGTTTCATTTCCGCCGCTTTGTACCAGTTCTTCGCGTCGGTCGAAACGACGATATCCACGGTTTCGGGGCAATGCACGCCCCAATCGGACTGCAAAGTGAAGCCCGCGTTAAACGATTTCAGCGTGCAGACTTTCGTGAGGTCGTAATATACCTCGCGTCCCGCGCCGCCGTTGAATTCGAAGAACGCGCCGGAATGAATGTTGGTAACGGTCGTCGTGCTTCCGTCGGTCATCAGTCCGGAGGAAACGGGGGTGTTGTTGCCGTCGTCCGCAACCTCGGTATTACCGAACGTCGCGACCTGCTGCGTCATTCCGAGGATCAGGTTCTGTTCCGTCGCGTAGTCCGCTTCGGTCGAAGCCCAGAACTCGTTTTCGGTTACCTTCGGGAATCTGACCTTCGGATAGAACGAATTGCCCTCTCCCTCGCCGTACACCCAAACGGCGCACTCGTCGATCAGGAAATACTTGGTGTCCGTTTCGCTCAGATGATACCGCACGTATCTCATCCGGATCGTCTGCGGGAGTTCCAGCTCGTAAGTCGCGGTCATCTGACTGATCGCGAGCGGTGCGTACATTCTTCCGACCTCGACCCAGCTCTTTCCGTCCCCGGAAACCGAAACGGAAATGCAGGGCGAATACGAGACCTTGAGGTTGCGGTTGGCAAACATATGCAGCGAGAAGCCCGCGATATTGTCCGCCTCGGCGCCGAGGTCCAATTCAACCGTTACCTCTTCGCCGCCCGCAAATCCGACGTAAAACTCCTTGTCCATCGCGGTGGAGGTCGATCCGTCGGTCAGTTTTTTCTTGTCGTCGGGATAGATCTTGATCGGCTCGCGGGAGAGCGTGTATTTTTTGCCTTCCGCGACGTTCACTTTGTCCATCGTTCTGTCCGGGGTACCCGTCGCGAGCGCTTTCAGTTCGTTTGCCTTATCCGCGTCGGACTTGGCGTCGCAAGCGTACGCCGCGTCCAGAATTTTTGCCCACGAACGAATCTCCGATCCGCTCTTGACGTCCGCGATGACCGAGATCTCGTCCAGATACAGAACGCCGTCCGCTTTCGGAACGGTAAACGTCGCGTAGGAACACGGAACGTATTCGGGCAGGTCGATGACCGCCGCCTGCATTTTGCCCTCAATGGCTTTCTGCAGCTGCATCTCTCCGAGGTCCACCCATTCTTTTCCGTTTTTGGAAATCTGCAAGTGAACAAGCGAAGGGATCGTGCCGCCGTTTTTCTCTGTGCAGAGATACTCAAACACAAAGCGGTGCGCGTTGGAGTAAACCTTGCCGAGATCGACCGTAATCACAAGCCCGTCTTCGTTGTTCAAAGGATAGCCCACAAGCCGTCCCTGGTCGATTTCGGGGTAATCGGGCGCAAGAAGCCCGTCGGTCAGTTCGCAGCCGTTCAGATCGGGGGAGGCCTCGATCGCTTCAACGTTGACCGTGTAAGGAGAGCCGACCGAAACTTCGTTCGCGACCAATTCGGGATCCATCGAGCCGGAGGTTTCTCCGGACGTTTCGGATACGTCTTCGCTTTCGGTCTGTTCCGGTCCGCACGCCGTCAGTACCGGCACCGCGGCAAGCAGCACCGCCAAAAGCAATGCAAAACCGCGAAATGCTTTTCGTTTCGTATTCATAAAAAATCCTCGCTTCCTGTTTCTTTTTCCGTTCTATTATAAAAGAAAATGCCCGTTTTGTCAAGAGGAAACGGAAGATATGCAC
>JAGHTH010000099.1 GCA_018065365.1 Candidatus Coliplasma caballi | reverse complement strand
GCGTCAGCGAAACTGAGGGATGGCTTTCTGAAAGAACTGTTTATGCAAAACAATGGCTTTGCGGGATGATAGAAACAGAGAATCATCCCTCAGTCTCGCGCGTTGCGCTCGCCAGCTCCCTTGAAAAGGGCGCCGTGGTGCGATGTATAGCGTATGGCAATCTTACGGGAAGCAAAAATCCTCCCGCGCATCGAAGATGCGCGACCTACCGCCCGCAGGGCGACCTTTTCTGCGCAAAAACTTTTCCTTCCTATTGACAAATTTCTCAAAAACAAGTAAAATATTCTTACAGACCAATGCAAAGGAGGTACAAAGCATGGTTGCATCCGAAACGGTGGCGTCGCTGCACGCGGTGCTGTTTGCCTGCGGAGCGCCCGTCGAAGCGGAACGCCTGCGCGAACTGCTCGGCGTGGACAAGGAAGAATTGAATGACGCCGTCGCGCGCCTGCGCGAACTGACCGAAGCGCCCGAAAGCGGCGTAACGCTGATCGCGGTCGAAAACGCGTACCAGCTTTGCACCAAGCCGTTCGTGTCCGAAACGGTCAAGCGCGCCCTCGAAATGCGCAAAACCCCGCCGCTCTCCAAAGCGTCTTTGGAGGTGCTGGCGATCATCGCGTACAACCAGCCCGTTACGCGCTCGTTCATCGAAATGGTGCGCGGCATCGACAGTTCCGCGATCGTCGCGTCGCTGTGCGACAAGGGGCTGATCTCCGAACGCGGCTACCTCGACGCGCCGGGACATCCGATCCTGTTCGGAACGACGGACGCGTTTCTGCGCTGCTTCGGGCTGGAGTCGATCCGTGATCTTCCCGCCGCGGAGCTGCCCGTGATTCCCGAGCAGGTTACCATGACGCCGGAGACCGACGGAGAGGGCGAAACGCCTGCCGGGGAAACGCCTGCCGAGCAGACGCCTGCCGAGCAAACGCCTGCCGAGCAAACGCCTGCGGAGCAGGCAGAGGAACTTCCCGCAGGGGAAGCGCCCGAAAGCGAAGCGGTTGCCGAATGATTTTCGTATATATTCTCGGCGGCATTCTGCTGTTGGTCGCGCTGATTCTGCTCATCAAGGTGTCGTTTTTTGCCGCGTTCTGCGACGGGAAACCGTACGTCGCGGTCAAGGTGGGGTTTCTGACGTTCCCGATCGTAACGGGAGAGGAAACGCCGGAAGTTCCGACATCGCACACGGGCGAGAAGCCGAAAGCAAAGAAAAAGAAGCCGAAAAAGAAGAAAAAAGAGAAAAAGCCCGCCCGTCCTGCCGAGCCGCCCACGTTTGCGGAACTTGCCGGGCTGGTCAAAGCCCTGCTCGGCGACCTGACCGCCGGGATCAAAAAGCATTTTCGGCTGGAAGAACTGCGGGTGCGGGTGCTGGTCGCGACCGACGACGCCGCGAAAACCGCGATCCGCTACGGCGAGGTCAACGCGCTGCTGGCGCCGGTGCAGGCGTTCTGCGATTGCGTTCCGAAACGCCGCAAAAATGAAAAGAAAGTCCTCGTGCAGTCCGAATGCGATTTTCTGGCGGAGAGCATGGAACTCGACGCGCGGTTCGGTTTTTCGTTCCGCGTGGGCGGCGCGCTTGCGATCGCCCTGCGTTCCTGCAAAGACGCGCTCGCGTTAATCGACGCGTTAAAACGCAGAAAAGCCGCAAAAGAAAAGGATCATGAGGAAGAACAGAAAGGGACGGAGGAATAATATGGATTTCAAACAGATGATCGGCGACGCGATCAAAAACATCAACACCATGGCGGACGTCAACACCGTGATCGGCGAGCCGATCTCGCTTCCGAACGGTGCGGTCGTCGTTCCGTTTTCCAAAGTGAGCGTCGGGTTTGCGAACGGCGGCGCGGATCGCGCACCCAAGAATACGGGCAGCGAGCCGATGTTCGCGGGCGGCAGCGGCGCGGGCGTCAGCGTTACGCCGATGGGCTTCCTCGTGGTAGCCGCGGACGGCAAGATCACGCTGCTCGACCTCAAAAACCCCGCTTCCTACACCGAAAACCCCGGGCCTGTCGAGAAGGTGTTCGACGGCGCGAACGCGCTGCTCGATCGCACGCCGGACCTGATTTCCAAGTGCAAAGACCTGTTCAAAAAAGAGCATTGATTTCCAAAAAAGAAGGAAGTTTGATTTATGGCACTCAAATGTTTTGTGTTACCCAACGAGAAAAACAAGGAAGCGCGCATCGCGGCGGTGCAGGCACATCTGCGCGAGACGCTCGGCAATGACGCGCTGGTCATCGAGCCCGGCCACAAGGGACACCTCGTCGTGAACGGCGGCGAAAAGTCGCTGTACGTTTCGATCGCGCCCGCGGGCGAAAAAATGCTCGCCGCGATCAAGGAAACGCCGGTCGGCATCGACGGCGAATACCTCCGCGCGTTCGACGGAAAGCGGATCGATTTCGGTTTGCTGGCGGAGCGGTTCTTCTCCGGCGAGGAGGCGGAATACGTGCGCGACGGCGATACCACCGCGGACGAGCGCGAGCGGTTTTTGAAGATCTGGACGCGCAAAAAGGCGTACATCAAGTTCACGGGGAAGACCGTGGCGGAGTTCCCGAACTTTTCCGTTGTGGACGGCGATAAGATGCTCGCGAAGGTCGGCTCGGCGACGATCCGGAAGTTCTCGATGAATTTTGAAGGCAACGAAGATTATTTATTTGCGATCGCCGGAGTTTGATCGACGAGCATAATTTGAATTAAAATTTTCGCGGGAAAAACTTTTTCTTTTGAGAAGAAGTCTTTCCCGCGCCTTTTTCAAAAAGAACTTACTTTAGTTTTATACTTTCCGATCTTTCCCGGAAACAAATCCGCTGCACACGGCAAAGGCACAGTAAATATTATTGATCGTTCTTTCTCTTTTTACCGAGAACGAGGCAGGCACAAAGTCCCGCAGAGGAAAGTGCCAGTAACACGAGCCACAGAGCCACATGGCTGTTGTCTCCGGT
>JAGHTH010000180.1 GCA_018065365.1 Candidatus Coliplasma caballi | reverse complement strand
GAACACCAAGAGGACGATGCACACGCCGAGGTGGAGAAGCCCCGCCGCGACGGCAACTTTGTCCTCGATCTCCACCGGCTCGGAAGAATGGGAAAGCGGCTTTCGCAGCTTTTTGCGGAACATCAGCCACAGGACAAGGAAGGTCGTTCCGCCCGCCAGCACGGAGGGCAGGAGCATCACTTTGAGGTAGGAAAGAAAGGTAACGCCGCCGGCGGTGCAAAGGCAGATGTTGGTCGGATTGCCGATCAGAAGCGCCATGCTCCAGGTGTTCGCCGCCACGAATTCCGAGACGAGATAAGGCAGCGGGTCGATTTCGGCGTTCTTGGCGAAGCAGCACAGGAACGGCGTAAAGGTCAGGATCACGATGTCGTTGGAAGTGAAGACGGTCAGTACCGACACGAGAACGTAGAGCCAGACGAACAGTTTTTTCTGTGAATCGCCCGCCTTTTGCAGTACCGCCGACGCGAGCCAGCGGAAAAAGCCCGCCTGGTCAAGAAAGACCGAGAGAAGCGTCATCGACAGAAACAGCACGAGCAGCTGCAAAGGGTTGATCCCCGAAGCCGAGGTCAAGCCCTCGACGATCTCGGTGCCGGACAGCGTTCCGGTCGCGAAAATCAGTATCGCCGCGATCACGGGCGCGAACCAGTAGGTGCTGACAAAGTTGCCTTTGATCGACACGGACGGGAAGAAAAAGACCAGGCCGATCATCACGGCAACGGTCAGTAAAGCCAGAACGCAGGCAAACAGCAAGTTTTTCGCCCTCTTTCGTACGCAGAAAATCCAACCTCGACAGGATACACCTTTTTTTGCCTTTCGTCAAGAGGAAACGGCAATATTTTTGCGTTTTTCCATTGACAAAAGCGGCGTTCCTGTGGTACAATGGCATGAATAAAGAATCAAGAAAGGTTATTTGCTATGACAGTATATGAAGACCTGCAATGGAGAGGCCTGATCGAAAGCATTTCGGATGAAGCATTGATCGAAAAGCTCAACGCGGGCGGGCTCACTTTTTATATCGGTACGGATCCCACGGCGGACAGTCTGCATTTGGGACATTATTCGTCCTTTCTGATCACGCGCCGGCTGGAGAAAGCCGGACACCATCCGATCATTCTCGTCGGCGGCGCGACCGGTCTGGTCGGCGATCCGAGAGGCACCGTGGAGAGAGAACTTTCGCAGAAAGAGATCATCTTCCGCAATTTTGAAGCGCTCAAAGCGCAGGTGCAGAAGCTGTTCCCCTATCCCGTCGTGAACAACTACGACTGGATGAAAGATATGAACGTGCTGGACTTCTTCCGCGACGTCGGAAAGTACATCAGCGTCGGCTATATGCTTTCCAAAGACCACGTCAAGAGACAGATGGAAACCGGCATTTCGCACGCGGAATTTTCGTATATGCTGATCCAGGGGTACGATTTCAAGTACCTGCACGAACACATGGGCGTTGATCTGCAGGTTGCCGGAAGCGACCAGTGGGGCAACATCACGACCGGCATCGAGCTGGTACGCAAGACCACCGGCGAAACGGTCTATGCGATGACCATGCCGCTCGTTACGGATTCGCAGGGCAACAAGTTCGGCAAATCCGAGGGCAACGCGGTCTGGCTCGACAAGAACAAGACCTCCTCTTACGAACTGTACCAGTTCTTATTGAACGTCGAAGACGTGATGGTCGTGCCGTACCTCAAACGGCTGACTTTCTTGTCCAAAGAAGAGATCGAGGACATCGAGGCACGCCACAACGCCGAGCCGCATCTGCGCATCGGACAGAAAGCGCTTGCCAAAGAGATCATTACCGACCTGCACGGCGCGGGCGCTTACGAAGAAGCCGTTCGCATCAGCGAGCAGCTGTTCTCGGGCGACATCAAGAGCATTCCGACGCACGACCTGCTGGCAGGACTCAAAAACGTTCCGCACGTGGAAGTGGAGCCCGGCATCCGTCTGATCGACGCGCTGAAAACAAGCGGCGCCGCTTCCTCCAACCGCGAGGGCAACGACTTTCTCAAAGCCGGCGCGATCACGCTGAACGGCGACACCGTAAACGACGGCAACCTGCTTCTGACCGCGGAAAACGCGCTCGACGGAAAGTTCTTCGTCATCCGCAGAGGCAAGAAGAAATATTACGTCGCGACGATCGGATAAGCACCCGGAAGAATCAGCCCGGAATAAAAAGGAACGGTCATTATTATGATAACGGATTCTTTTGATAAAGAAAGCAAGCCGATGATTTCCCTAAAAGATATTTACGGCGAGCAAAAGCATTTGGTCGATCTCTGCATCATTTGTTTTTCAAAGGTCATCCATCAGACAATTCTCGAAACGCGCGAATGTGAGCAAATCGCGGAAATCGGTGCCTGCGGCGGCAATCTCCCGATCCATGCGTTTTACGATCAGGGGAGAAGAATTGCATTTTACTTATCGCCGATCGGGTCCGCGATCGCTTCGCAATGCGTAGCGGAAGCCAACTGGCTGACCGGCGCGGCAAAGTTCATGATGTTCGGCTCCGCCGGAAGTCTTGCTTACGAAAAGACGGCAAACCGTTTCGTCATTCCCACGGAGGCATACCGCGATGAAGGAATGTCCTATCACTACGCGCCTCCCGCCGACTATATCCCGGTAAAAAACAGCAGCGTTGTCAGAACTGTTTTTGAGGAACTCCGCGTTCCCTATATTGAAGGAAAAACGTGGACGACCGACGCGATCTTACGCGAAACCGCCGAGCAGGCGGCACGGCGCAAAGCCGAGGGATGTATCGCCGTCGAAATGGAAATTGCCGGCGTGCAGGCCGTTTGCGATTTTTACGGTTTGGACTTATACACATTCCTCATTACCGGAGACGTTCTTTCGGAAGACGGTTATTCCTTGGGTACGCTGTCGGACGCGAATCACCATATCGACGATTTCCGGCTCGCTTTGGAAATCGCAAAGCGCATATAACTATATAACAAAAAATTCCCGTTGAAAAGGGCGTACGAATTAGGGAGAGAGGGACCGGGGGATCGGCCGATTTCGTATCGTCGGCGTACTTACGTACGATAGAGACGAAATCGACCGAAGACAATAAGAGCGAGGATTTTACTCCTCGCTCTTATATTTTGCATTTTTTGAATGATTAAGAACAGCTTTTTCATTTCTGAAAAACTGTTTTTCTTTTCTTCGTGTCGTTCCACCGGTCAAAAAATCCCTAAGACGTACGCCCGAAAGAAGATTTGTTCCTTTTCAACGGGTTTTCTTTTTCGGAAATATCAGCGTTCCGTTCCCAAGAAGAACAGCGCGACGGTGCCGGGGCCGGAATGAGCGCCGATCACGGTACCGACCGGAGCAATGAGCACCTCCGGGACGTGCAGTTCGGTCTTGAGTTTCTCCGCCAGAAACTCCGCGTCCTCGGCGCAATCGCCGTGGCTGATCGCCATGATCTGCGTTTCGGGAGCAAACGCGGTCTCTTTTGCTTTGTCAAACAGGGCGAGCAATGCGCCCTTTCTGCCGCGCGCCTTGGAAACGCTGACGAGGTGTCCCGCGTCGTCCATGTGCATGACCGGCTTGACCGCCAGCATCGTGCCGACGACCGCCGTTGCCGCGGACACGCGCCCGCCGCGCTTTAAGAACAGCAGATCGTCCACGGTAAACCAATGGCACAGGTGCAGTTTGTTTTCCTCAAGCCACGAGACCGTTTCGTCGAGCGAAAGCCCGGCTTTCTGCTTTTGCAGAGCGAGATAGACCAGCAGTCCCTGCCCGAGCGAAGCCGCGAGCGTATCGACCACGCGGATCTTTCTGTCGGGGTATTTCTCCGCAAGTTCGTCCGCGGCAAGCGTGCCGGTGTGGCAGGCGCTCGAAAGCCCGGAGGAAAAGGCGATATAAAGCAGATCCTTGCCGCTTTGCAGGATCGGCTCCATCAAAGAAAGGTAGTCGTCGAGGTTGGGTGCGGAGGTCGTGGCGACGACCTTGTTCCGCAGAGCGTCGTAAAAGGTTTTGCTGTCGGTTTCGGGGTTTTCCTCTTTTTCATCGAGAAAAAGCCGGAGCCAAACGACAGGAAGCCCGCATTCCGCGGCGAGATGCGCCGGCAGATCAGCGGAAGAATCGGTAAAAATCACGTATTCGGACATGATCGTTTTCCTTTCAAAACATGTAAAAACGAGCGGATCGCTCCCTTTCGGAGCCGCGTTCAGTATAACATATTTACAGCCATTTGTCAATTCTGTCGCGCGCAAATTCCAAGAGGGAATTTCTGTCGTTTTCGACCTTTTCCTCCTGCACGGCGACAAGCATTTTCGAAAGCATTTCGCCGACCGGCTTTCCCGCAGGGACACCGACGGCAAGCAGGTCTTCCCCGCTGACGTTCAGGTCGCGTACGGAAAGCGGAAAGCCCGTGTTCAACAGTTCCCGCAAAAGCGCTCTGCCGTTCTCGATCGCGGGGAGGAATTCCGGACCGCGAGCTGATTTGGCGCGGTTGTCCGCTTCCATGAAGTCGAACAGGGCAAACGCCCGTTCCGGCAGCATCTGTGAAAGCAGGCGCGGCATTGCTTCCCTGCCGAGCGCGGCGTAGTCATCGTGGTGCCGGATCAGCGACACGACGGAGTCGGTCGTCGCGCGGTCTGCGCGCAGGCGTTTCAGCACGTTCTCGGCGATCCGGGCGCTTTGTTCGGGGTGGCCGTTGAAATGGGTGATCTCGCCTTCTTTGACGCAGCAGAGCGGTTTGGCGGCATCGTGCAGCAGCGCAGCGAAGCGCAGAACGGGATCGGGAGGTGCCGCTTCGACCACCTTGACCGTGTGGGTGTAAACGTCGTAGATATTGTACGCGGAGCGCTGCGGAAAGTCAAAGCAGGGCTTCAATTCCGGGATGACCACGGCAAGCAGGTCGCGTTCTTCCGCAAGAACGCGTGCGACACCTTTGCCGCAGAGAAGTTTTTTGAGTTCCTCAAAGACACGCTCGGCGGACACGTTGGCGAGCAGGTCTCGGTGCGCACCGATCGCCCGTTTCGTTTTTGGCTCGATCGCAAAGTCTAATTGCGACGCGAAACGCACGGCGCGCAGAAGCCGCAGCGCGTCTTCCCGGAAACGCTCGCCGGGATCGCCGACACAGCGGATCACGCCGTTTCGCAGGTCTTCCCTGCCGCCGTAAAGGTCGGTCAGCCCGGCTTTTTTTGACCACGCCATCGCGTTGACCGTAAAATCGCGGCGGCATAGGTCTTCCGCAAGCGTTTTCGCAAACGAAACGCGGTCGGGGTGGCGGTTGTCGGAATAGCCGCACTCAGTGCGGAACGTCGTGATCTCCAGCGTTCCGTCGTCGGTAACGACCGTTACCGTGCCGTGTTTGATGCCGGTCTCCACGACTTTTTCGCGCGCGAAAACAGACTTGACCTGTTCGGGCAACGCCGAGGTCGTCAAGTCGTAATCGTGCGGCTCCACGCCGCGCAGGATGTCGCGGACACAGCCGCCGACCAGGTACGCCTCGTATCCCCTCTCCGCAAGGGCGGAAAGCGCGTCGGACACGTAGGCGGGAATCATTTCAAACGTCATTTCTGTTCCACGTAGGAGTAAATATCTCCGCAATCAAAGAATCGGGACTCGATCTCCGGATAGGTTTCGGAAAGTTTCCGCGCGAGCTGTTCCATTCCGGGCGCTTCGGAAACGCCGTGGCCGATCAGGATCAGCGTTTTGCGCATACCGAACTGCGCCGCGTCGCGCATCTGTTCCACGTTGCGCCATTCGCATTGTTCGCCCGCGATCGCGAGTTCGGAATCGTCCGAACAGAACGCGTCTATCTGCATTCCGCAGGCGCCGAGGTACAGGGAAATCTTCTTCACGGGCTCGTCGGGCAGTCCCGTGATGCGCGCGTGCGTCGCGCCGGCGCGTTCCTCGAGCAGTTTTGCGATCTCTCGCGGCGTAACGGGCGTTTCGAGCGTGAAATAGCGGTGTCCGTCAAACGTTCCGGGCAAAGCGAGTTTTTCGATCAACCCGTCGTGGATCCCGTCGTTGCCGATCCCGTGATGAATGAAATCGTGGAAGCGCCAGATCGTGAACGAACAACTTTCAACAAGTTCCTGCTTGCGCTTCGTGATCGGGTCCTCGCGCGGAACGTCGTGGTGATCGTAGTAGGTGCATTCGTGCGTGATCAGCAGATCGGCGCCCCATGCCTCACAGGCGCGCAGAACGTCCGGCGTCGCGGTCAGGCAAACTCCGACTTTTTTGAGCAGACGGTCGGGATCGCCGTGTTTGCAGGTATCTACGGTGGGCTTTTCCGTGTTTTCCGCTCCGATCAGAGCGGTCATCAATTCTTTTGCGGTCATTGTATTTTCCCTCTTTTTAACGTACTGTATGTGCAAAATGCGGCTCCGGGGAGCCGCATTTCGTATTTTTCGTCAGATGACTCAACCGAGCGTAATGACAGGAATCTTCGACCAGTCGTTACGACCGATGACACCGCCGCCGTTACGGTAAGTGATGTTCTTCCAGATCTTCTTCGCAACGTCGTCCGCGTTGGTGGAGTTGATCGAGAACGTCAGACCGAATTCCATGCCTTTGGCAGGCGTGATGCTCTGTTCTGCCCAGGGAAGCGCAACCTCGTAAACGGTCAGCTGTTTCGCGTCATCGCGCGAGCAGCCCGCTTTGCCCGTAAAGGTCGTGGTAAAGCCGCTCTCGTAGAAGCAAGTCTCGTTTTCGTCGTTTGCGGCAAAGCCGTAGGAACGGACGGTACCGCCTTTGACCGCGGCGTTGTTTGCCACGTGGTCGAAGTTTTCGAGGATGTATTCGGAAGCAGGGCTGACAGACGAGAATTTGACCTGAATGCACTCATACTGCCACATACCGCTTGCGTTCGCCGACGTAACCGGGCAATAGTGATACGGCGAGGAAACCACGACGCAGAGGTACAGATATTCGTCGTCGTATGCCGCGTAGTATTCCGCGGTGGAATAGTAGTTGTCTTTCTCGAACTGCGCGTAAGACCAGAGCGGGTTTTCCGCGTTGACGGAATCGATGTGGTAATTCTTCCACTCCGCGTCGGAGAATTTGCCGTCGATTTCGAGTTTGCCCGCCACTTTTTTCACGGTATAGTTGATGTCCGCGCAGGGCTGCACGCCGTGCGGGAAGACGACCGTTTCGCCGTCAAGGTTTTTGAGCGTGGAAAGAACTTTTTCCTGCGCTTTGTGGATCAGCACGACGAAGCCGTCGTCGGGAACGGAAATCTGCGCCGGAACTTTTCCGACTTCACAGAAATCGGTTTTGACGTAATCAAATTTCTTCTCGTCATATTCAAAGAGAGCCGCCGCGAAATCGGCAAGGTCTGCGCCCTCGCTGATGTCATCTTCATACAGATAGGTATAAAGCACGACCGCGCCGTAGGACAGCGGAACATTGACGCCGGTCAACTGGCAGGCGTTGGCAGCGGTGGCGTTCACTTTGGTATCGACCGCACCGAACGACAGGAAATTCGTGCAGAACGGCGGGATCACTTCGACGTCGGTCGAGGTTTCGCCGGGTTCCTCAGAGGAGGTCGCGGGCTCTTCCGAAGATTCGTCATCCGGCTCTTCGGAAGACGCGTCGGGTTCAGAGGGACTGATGAAGGGACTTTCTTCCGCGGAGGGATCGGGTTTCTCGGAAGAAGTTTACGTAGGAGCA
>JAGHTH010000076.1 GCA_018065365.1 Candidatus Coliplasma caballi | reverse complement strand
TCACCGTTCGACTTGAATGTGTTAAGCACGCCGCCAGCGTTCATCCTGAGCCAGGATCAAACTCTTTATGAGTTGTATATCAAGTCTTTCGACTTAATTTCCTGTTTTGCTCTTATTACTTTTGTTAAAAAGAATCAACGAGTCCCATATGGTTCGCACCGAAATCTCTTCCGATGCTTCTCACATGTGTACTTCTTTGTACTTTCGTTTGTTGTTCAATTTTCAATGTCCGAACCGCTCCTGCTCTCACAGGCGCTTGGTCATTATATCACATCATCTCCCGTTTGTCAAGGGGTTTTTCGAAAGTTTTCCAAAAAACTTTTCCTTTTCGGAAGTGTGATGCGCTCGGCCGTGTTCTGCGTCGCCATAAACGACTGTTGCCGCTTCCGCGTCGCGAACAGGTGCTATTATAGCACGGAAAAAGTCGAAAGTCAACCCGCAAAAATGCCGTAGTTGCACAAGAACTTTCGCCCTTGTTTGTGCAACCTGCCCAACCGTTCCTGCAATCCTGCAAAAGCGGGATAAACCGCTCGCTTTTCGGGCAACACTGTAACGAAGGAGGGATCATTACGATCGTTTTACTTTGCAGAACGCTGTTTGCGTATGTCTTTCTGATGCTGGTCGTGCGGCTGATGGGCAAGCGGCAGATCGGGGAATTGCAGATGACGGAGTTCATTTCCGCGATCCTGCTTTCCGAACTCGCCGCCCTGCCGATGACCGACCGCGACGTTCCGCTGGCGCACGGACTGCTTCCCCTGCTCGTGATCGGCTCGCTGGAAGTAACCGTCGCGTTTTTCTGTGCCAAATCGCGCACGTTTCGCCGCCTTGTCGAAGGAAACCCCGTCGAGCTTGTCCGCGGCGGCGCGTTCGTGCAGCGCAACCTCGACAAAACGCGCATCTCGCGGGAAGAAGTGCTGGCGCAGATCCGGCAAAGCGGCTATCGCGGCTTGGAAGAAGTCGATGCCGTCATTCTGGAGCAGACCGGCAAGATGAGCGTGCTGCCCGCCGCGTCCGCGCAGACCGGCAATTCGTCCGACGACGAAACGGGAGGCGCGACGTGAAGAACTTTCTGCTCGCGCTGTTCCTGCTCGCCGCGGTGCTGACGCTCTCCCTCGTCAACGCGCACTACGTCCGCGCCGAAATTTCCGCCATGCAGTCGCTTTTGTCCGCTTCCGACGGCGGAAAAGCCGTGTACGACCGCCTGTGCGAAGACGAATTCCTGCTCTCCCTGTCTTCCAACCACCTCTTGATCGAGCAGGCGATGCAATGCGCGATCGACCTTTCCTGCCTCGAAAAAACGCCCGGATCGACCGCGGAAGCCGAAGCGGCGCGAAGCAAACTCCGGCTCGCCCTTTCCGAAATCGAAAGCGGAGAAAAATGTAACTTTTCCGGCCTGTTTTGACTTGCAATTTTCCCGCCGTTGTGCTATATTATATAAAAGGGAAGAAAAAAACGGAAACCGAGGGGCGCCGGAACGCAATTTCCGCGCCTGTTCCCCGGCTCCCGCCTATCATCTGCGACGGCGAAGCCGCACCGTTCGTTCACGTCCCGCACGATCGTGCAGATTTCGACAGCCCTGCGCCTCTGCCCGCCGCTTGCTTTCCCCAATTTCAGTATATGCAGACGATTCCGAAAGGACGGGTTTTCTTTATGAAAGACCACATCATTCTTGCCCCCTCGCTTCTCGCGGCGAATTTTGCCGAAGTGGGAGCGCAGCTCGCCGAAATCAAAGCGGGCGGCGCCGAATATCTCCACCTCGACGTCATGGACGGCTTTTTCGTGCCGAACATTTCGTTCGGTGTACCGGTCATCAAGTCGCTCCGCAAGGCGACCGACCTCTTTTTCGACACGCACTTAATGATCGAGCGGCCGGAACGCTACATCGCGCAGTTCGTCAGCGCCGGTAGCGACCTGATCACGTTCCACTACGAAGCGACCGAGGACCCCGCGGCAGTTCTCCGGCAGATCCGCGACGCAGGCGTCAAGGCGGCGATCTCCGTCAAGCCGAACACGCCCGTGGAAGTGCTGCGCGACCTGCTCCCGCTCTGCGACATGGTGCTGGTCATGACGGTCGAGCCGGGCTTCGGCGGGCAGAAATTCATGGCGGACATGATGCCCAAAGTCGAAAAACTCGCCCGCTGGCGCGAAGAACTCGGGCTTTCCTACGACATCGAAGTGGACGGCGGCGTCGGCGTCGAAAACGCGCGCCTGTGCGTCGAGTCCGGCGCGAACGTGCTGGTCGCCGGCAGCAGCGTACTCGGGAAACCCTCGGTGCGCGAAGCGGCACAGGCGGTACTTTCCGCCGCGAAGCAGTAACGGAGGAAACACATGGCAACGCATAAGAAACCCGCGGCGCATTCCGCCGCAAACTCCCGCACCGCGTCCGCGCGTCAGAAGCGCATCGCGCAGGCGAACAGGCACCTGCTGATCGGCGTACTGCTGATGCTGCTGGCGGTCGCGCTGATCGTCGTGATCATCGTGCTCTGCGTGCGCGGCGGCGGCAAAAAACCCGCCGACACCTCCTCCCCCGAAGCGTCTTCCGCCTTTGCGGAAAGCAGCGAAACTCCCTCCGAGCCCGACGAATCGTCCGCGCCCGAACTTTCCGAGGTGGAATATTCCGAGGACCCGTTTTCGCGCTACACCTACGAGTACCAAATCGACATCACGCCCTACCTTGACTACATCGACCCGCGCGACGTGATGGAATGCGTCTTTCTGGTCAACCCGACGCAGACCCCCGCCGCCGACTTCGTACCCGCCGACCTGGTGGACTGCGTCCACACGCGCAAAGACGGCCGCGCGATGCAGAAGCTCCGCCTCAACGCCGAAATGGCGCTCGAAGCGTTCTTGAAAGAGGGCTTGACCTGCGGCGCCGTTACCAACGTAACGGTTACGAGTGCCTACCGTTCCTACTCCTACCAGGCGCAGCTGTTCGAGACCTACTGCCAGCAGCACCAATACAAGTTCAAGACGCGCGAGGAATGCGAAGCGTACGTCCTGACCTTCTCGACCAAGCCCGGCACGAGCGAACACCAAAGCGGGCTTTGCTGCGATATGCACAACCTCGGCTCCGCGGAGCAGTCGTTTGCCAAAAAGCCCGAGGCGAAATGGCTCGCCGAGAACTGCTGGAAATTCGGCTTCATCCTGCGCTACCCCGCCGACAAGGAAGACATCACCAAAATCATCTACGAGCCGTGGCATTTCCGCTTCGTCGGCCGCTTCGCCGCGACCGAAATGCACGAACTCGGCATGTGCCTGGAAGAATATATCGCTTACAAAGGGCTGGAGTGAGCGTGATTTGATGTTTTGCGGGAACCCCTTTTCAGCGCCAAAGGCGCGCGAGGTATTCCGCGAAGCGGAATACTCGCCATCCGGATCCACCGGATCCGGATATGTTCCCGCACCCTCCGCAAAAGAACTGAATACAGAAAAAACAAAAAACATAAAAAGGGGATAAAAAAATGAAGCAAATCTTTTTTACTTTTCTTGCGCTGTTGCTTTGCTTGACCACGCTTGTCGGGTGCAGAGATGAGGAAGCCGTTTGGAATGACGACTTTGCAAAAACCGAAGTCCGCAACTGGTTTGAACAAGGGCTTTATCCGACCAAGTTCGGAGATAAAATGGGCTACATTGATAAAACCGGAAAAGTTGTGATTGAACCGACGTTTGATGCTGCTTTCCCTTTTGATGAGAGCGGTCTTGCGATCGTTTCTGCCGACGGGAAATATGGTTTTATTGATACGACAGGACAGCTGGTCATTGAGGCAAAATATATTGACGTCGGACGGTTTTACGGAAGTGAATTTGCTCCCGTTTGCCCCGACACAAAAGAGAAAAAATGGGGCTACATTGACAAAACCGGGAAAATGGTCATTGAGCCGAAATATGATAATGCGGGAACTTTCGGGAAAGATGGGCTTGCTTATGTCTGGCTCTCTGAGGAGAATAAGGGCGCTTACATCGACACTGCCGGAAAGTATGTGATCAGCCCTCAGTCATTCCGCGGAGAACCTTTTCAGCCAAACGGACTTGCCAAAATTGACAAAGGGTATGGAGAGGTCTTCTATGGGGTTGTCAACCGATCCGGCAAAATCGTGATTCCCATGAAGTACGATGAACTGAGAGATTTTACCAAAAACGGACTTGCCGCAGCGAAGTTTGACGAGAAATGGGGGTACTTGAATACCAAAGGGAAAGTCGTGATCGACTTTCAGTTTGAGGAAGCAACCAATTTCCTCGATAACGGCATTGCCTTAATTAAAAAAGACGGCTTGTGGGGCGCTGTCAACGAGAGCGGAGTTTTTGTGATCGAGCCAAAATATGATGATCTGACGTGGTCTTCGTCTTCGGAAGTCGGCGCTTTCCGGATCGGTGAAAAAGTCGGGCTGATCGACAAGAGCGGAACGCATATTTTTGAGGTGTCCGACTCTCTTGTCCGGTCTCTTGGGTACGACCTTTTTGCAATGTCCGTGAATCGTGGATGGCAGCTTATCGATAAAACAGGAAAAGCCTTCGGAGAACCGATCACTGTCGGTGTCGGAGAGTTTTCCGAGAATGGATTGGCTGATATTCACGTAGGTGAGAAGATTGGATTTATCGACACGACGGGAAAAGTTGTGATCGAACCGGAATTCGAAGCTTACTATCCGTTTGACTGCAACGGGCTTGCAGCGGTGCAGGTTGACGGGAAGTGGGGTTTCATCAACGAGACCGGGGAAGTCGTAATTGAGCCGATCTACGAAGATTTCTATTTGTACTGCACAAAATAAAACGATCGGGAATGATATCCTGTATTACCTCTACGACGCTTCCGGCAGCGTGACGGGCTTCACATTACCGTTACCGACGAGAAAAACAACCTCGTTATGCGAATCGAAATTTCCGGAACGCAGGCAAATATCGTCGAAGCCGGCGATAACTACCGCGACGACCTCGATGAATTGCTCGCGATTTACAATCAGTTCTATATGGACGATTAAAAAAGTTAAGGAGTACACCATGAACCACATGGTGTTGGGCGGGATTATTGTTCGCACCTGTGATTTTG
>JAGHTH010000043.1 GCA_018065365.1 Candidatus Coliplasma caballi | reverse complement strand
GGATATGAAGCAGCTCAAGGTTTGTCTTGTGGAAAGAGTTGTTCACTACAAATACGATTGCTCCGAATTTTTGCCTATGGTTGTGGGGCAGGTGGACGGATACGATTCGATTTTCATTAAAACAAACGAAAACCTGGTCAAGCACGCTTTGACGCTCAACGATGAACTTGCGCTCGTTACCTGCTGTTCGGGGGATAAATTTATCGGCACCGCCGAAGAAAAGACCTATCTTCATAACACGTTCGCCGGCGATATCTGCGATATGGAATCTGCCGGAATCGTCCTTACCTGCAACACCAACAAGATTCCGTGCATCCTATTCAAAGCCGTTTCCGACGGGCTGAACGACGGCGCGGAAGGTTTTTTTGAAGAACTTGACAACGCCTCCAAGAAATGCCTGAAGATCGCGGATAAGATCCTCGATAAGATCGCGACGATCGAATCGTAACGATCCGGGTTTTTCGCTACGGGGGAAGAATCACGAAAACAGGGGGATATTGAGTTTTCATGAAAAGAATACTTTTGATTTTGCTGTCGCTTTCGATGCTGGTCTGCGTTTTTTCGTCGTGTGAAAAAGTCGATCCGTCGCAATCTTCCGAAAATGTTTCCGATGAAGATTCCGCGGTGGAATCTTCGGAAGAAGAAAGTTCGGAGGCGGAAACTGCCGAGCAGGAGATTGAGGGGACGTGGAGAGTTATTGCGGACGTTTCCGACGCGGTCGGAATGCGTTGGGATTCCGTTTGTAAAGAGATCCCGTTTCCGAAATCGGAAATGCTGCTTCCCGTCATCGTAACCATAGACGCGTCCACGATCAAGGTTTCTGTGGACGGTCTGGATCGCGAGATCCGCTCCCGCTGCACCGAGCATGCGGCTTCCTGCATTACTGCCCGCTGGTCCGGAAAGATCGGCGATCTGACAATGGAAGAATTCCTGAAAGCGAGCGGGATCACTCCCGAAGCGATTCTGGAAACGTACATTTTGAGAGCCGACTTCGATCATTTGTCGTTCTCTTACACCCGCGAGGGCGAAAACCTTTCGGTTGAAAACGACGGAACGTTCGTATGTGAGTCGGATGGCGAGAAACTGACGGTAACTGCCGAAGGCGCACTGTCGGAGGATATGAAATTTGTAAGCGCCCTTTTGCCGTTGACCTTTTCTTCCGTAAAAATCGAAGAACAGCAGGTTGGCAACAAAAAGATCACGCGTTATTACTGGGACGGCGATCGGGACATTACCGGCGTTACGCGCACCAGCGATCGTGAGGAATGGACGCACCGGATCGGCGACTTCGTTGCCGAGGAGAGAGTTTTCGAATACAAGCAGAACGGATTTCTGGAGTATTATACCGCCATAACATTTCAAGAGGACGGAATGTATCGTTGGGTTCGTACGACGGAATACATGCAATCGAGTACGGGGATCATCAAGAACTTCTATTCTTCCTATTACGATCGGAAAGACAACGTCAAATGGAGTGCCTCGGTCGTTTATGAACATTCGGTCGGTACATACAGCATTGTTCTGTTCAACGCGCAAAAGGGCGGGCAGTTCGGTTACAATGAGTTTTTGGAATATGATAATCCTCTGAAACGAGGAGTTCGTTCCGAAGCCGGTTTTTATTCAAACAACGGGAAAAAAGCAGATATTATTTTCTACGATTCGGACGATCAGCCAATCGGATCTCTGTTCCGGGACGGCGATTTCGAACGTGAAACCATGCAAAGAAACGGGACCGTCTTCACGCTTGAAACGTTTGACGGTAACTACTATACGATCAACGATGCCAAAGACGAACTTGTTGTCCGCGTAAAAGGGATCGAAAAAGGCGGCGAGATCCTCATGAGACCGATGATTTACGGAGAGAAGTATCAGAACGATCCGGATGAAGTTCATGAGATCATGAAGTTGTTCTGGGATGAATCTTCAAATTCCGATATCTGACAGAGGCGGGATATGATGAACAGTTCCGACAAGGTTGTTTTTCCCTTTATAATCAACGGCTTGCCGGTGCAGGCGGTCTATACGCAAACGAGCATCAACGAGATTTTTCTTCCTTTCTTACGTGAAATAACCGATTTGAGAAAGAAGAAAGGCAAAAGGATTCTGATTCTTCTTGCGGCGCCGCCCGCGGCCGGGAAAAGTACGCTCTGCGAGTTTTTGAAAATGCTTTCCGTTCAAACGGAGGGGATCCTGCCCTTAACCGTGATCGGAATGGACGGCTTTCACAGGTATCAGAACGATCTTCTGTCACATACGTTCGTGCGGGACGGGGAAGAACGACCCCTCACGGAGATCAAAGGCGCGCCTGTAACGTTTGACCTCGGCAAACTGACGGATCGGATCCGTTTGGTCGCGTCCGGCGAAGTGTGTACCTGGCCTCTGTACGATCGGACGGCGCACAACCCCAAAGAAGACGCAATTACCGTAGACGGAGAGATTTTTTTGATTGAGGGAATTTATTTGCTTCTCGACGAGCCGGGCTGGCGTGATCTTCAAATGTTTGCGGACATGACGGTCAGAATCATCGCGGATGAGGAGGATCTTCGGGAACGGTTGATCTCCCGAAAAGTGGCCGGCGGTACCGAATATGCCAAAGCCGTGGAATTTGTAAACAGAAGTGATCTCGCAAACGCGCGGCTGTGCCTTTCCGAAACGATGCCCGCGGACAAAACGTGGATCCTTTTGCACGACGGGGAATACGTTGAACAGCGAGATTCGTGATACCCGAATGAATGTTTTGGCATTTTTGCTTTCGGAAGACTTGACAAAACGTTTTTTCGTGCTATAATAATGCAAGAACATAAGAGAGTATGAGTGGTTGAAATGGCAAGTAAAAATCAGAAAAAGAACGTAAAAAAGAACAATTCGTTTTCGCCTGCCGTGATCGTTGCGATCGTGATTGCCGCGCTTGCCGTTGCCGCGATCGTGATTGCCGCGGTTTCATTGTCAAAAGCAAATGACGAAACTTCTTCCTCCGCTCCGGTCGTATCGGACGTTTCCGCGTCGGAAACATCCCGTGAGATCATCCCTGCAAAAGAAGACGAGCCGTCCGGATATGCGGAAGAACTTGCAATCGGCGAATTCAACGACAGCCATTCCTACGTGCAGTTTGAAATGGACGACGGCGGCAAGATCGTGATGGAACTTTATCCCGAGATTGCTCCGATCACGGTTACAAACTTTATGGATCTGGTCGATTCCGGTTTCTATGACGGTCTGACGATCCATCGTGTTTCCAAGGGCTTCGTGATCCAGGGCGGCGATCCCAAAGGAAACGGCACCGGCGGATCCGGGAAGAACATTACCGGCGAATTTGAGATCAACGGGATCGAGAACAACCTGTCGCATCTGCGCGGTGTTGTTTCCATGGCGCGCAACAGCAAAGACTATAACTCTGCAAGCAGCCAGTTCTTCATTGTCCTTGCAAACGATAAAACGTCCTCGCTCGACGGGATGTATGCCGGTTTCGGTAAAGTCATCGTCGGTATGGACGTCGTTGATTCGATTGCCGCGGTTGCGACGTACCAGGAAATGCCGCTCACGCCTGTCGTGATCAAAAAGGCAACCGTACTGCATTTCGCCGGCGAAACCGCTGCACAAGCGGGAGATTAAGAAAGGCAAAACACTATGGAAGAAAAGAAAGTTATTCACGCTGCCATTACGATGGAGCAGGGCGGCGAAATCAAGTTGGAACTTTACCCCGATCTTGCGCCGATCACAGTTCAGAATTTCGTGGATCTCGCGAATAAGAAGTTCTACGACGGGCTGATCTTTCATCGCGTGATCAGCGGTTTCATGATTCAGGGCGGCGATCCCACCGGAACCGGTATGGGCGGCCCCGGATATACGATCAAAGGCGAATTTGCGTCCAACGGCGTGAAAAACCCGATTTCGCATGAGCGCGGAGTCATTTCGATGGCTCGCTCGCAGAGCCCGAATTCCGCCGGAAGCCAGTTCTTTATTATGCACGCTGCCGCAAGATATCTTGACGGGCAGTATGCCGCGTTCGGAAAGGTCATCGAGGGTATGGACGTTGTGGACCGTATCGCATCGACCAAAACCGATTACAGCGACCGTCCTTACGAAGACCAGAAAATGAAAACTGTCCGCATTCTTGCGGATTGACGGGGAAATTTTCCCCGATATCTGCCCTTAGCCCAGCTGGATAGAGCGTTGGATTCCGATTCCAAAGGCCGGGGGTTCGAATCCCCCAGGGCAGGCCAGAAGATCGACAAGTTTCGCAAGGAACTTGTCGATTTTTGAACGATGTGAAATGATCAAAAAATGGAGCGTAGGATAACTATGAAAGTGATCAATCCCGAGAAAACACACGGTATCGTCTGGCGCAGAAAGCCGGAGGAAAACTTTCGCTATAACGGGTGGCCGACGGTTTGCAAGGACGAAAACGGCGTTATTTATGCTGCCGGCTCGTCGTTCCGTATCACGCACGTTTGCCCGACCGGGAAAAATTGCCTGTGGATCAGCAAGGATGAGGGGAAAACCTGGTCAAATCCGATCCTGCTGAACGATTCCATTCTGGACGATCGCGACACGGGTATCGTTTCCTTGGGGAATGGCAAGCTTTTGGCGACCTGGTTTTCGAGTTTTCACAAAGACTACTGTGAACCGCTTTTGACTACTGCGCTCTGCGATACGGATAAAGCGATCGTCAAAGGGGCGATCGACGCCTGGAAATCAAAAACCACGGAAGAATTGCAGAGCCGCGTAGGCGCCTATGTCAAAACTTCCGAAGATGCCGGTATGAGCTGGAGTGATCCGATTCTCGTGCCTCTGACGGCTCCACACGGCCCCGTAAAAGCAAAGAACGGCAATCTTTTCTATCTTGGGAAAGAAATGAACGGCGGATACGTCTGGGAAAGCCCGATCGTGTTCTATACGAGTGCCGACGACGGCTTGACGTGGGAGAAGCAGGGAACCGTTCCGTTCCCGGAAGGAATTACCGGCGGACAATTTCATGAGCCGCATATTTTGGAACTGCCGGGCGGAAGATTGCTTGGCGCGATCCGAGTGGAAGGGCTTCCCGTTCATCCGAAAGCAACGACGTACACCACTTTTTCGGACGACGGCGGAAATACCTGGTCGGTTCCGAAACCGACGGGCGTTTGCGGTATGCCTCCTCATCTGATGCTGCATTCCGGCGGAGCGGTTATTCTCTCGTACGCGTGCAGGATCCCCGGAGAGAGATGCGAACGCGCGGCGGTCAGCTACGACGGAGGCGAGACGTGGGAAGCCGATTACATACTTGACGACCGTGTCAAAGATTTTTACGATCTCGGGTATCCGTCTTCGGTCGAACTTTCCGACGGGTCGATTTTGACGGTGTATTATCAGGCGTATCCGGGTGATCCTTATACAAGTTTTCTCTATACCAAATGGAAACTCTGAATACAAAAAAGGACGCGCGGCGTCCTTTTTTAATTTGAAAAATGAATTTGCAAAAACCGTTGCGAACGAATTTGTTCAATCGTCGTTTCGAGCGTCGGCTTTTTCGTCCGGATCGATTCTTTGCTTGAACTCAAGGCAGAGCATGGTAATGTCGTCGAATTGCGGCGCTTCGCCGACAAACTCGTCGATGTCTTTCTTGACCGCGGGAAGAATCTGATCGGGCGAGCAATCCGAAACGGTTCCGAGGACTTTTTCAAGTCGCTCCATGCCGTACAGTTCGTTTTGCGCGCTCGTTGCTTCCGTAACACCGTCGGTGTATTGGAAGATCTTATCGCCCGGCTCGAGAGTAAAGTTTCCGGCTTTGTATTTCATTCCGTCCATGCCGGCGAGAACGAAGCCCGGTTTGATCTTATACGGTTCAAACGGAGCGTTCTTTTTGGAAATAAACGGCATTTCGTGTCCGGCGTTTACAAACGTGAATTCGCCGGTAACGAGGTCGAGGACGCCTTCGAAAGCGGTAATAAACAATCCTTCGCTGTTCGATTCGCAAAGCAGATCGTTGACTTCGCTGAATACTTTTCCGAGATCGGTGTTCTGCGTCGTATGATCCTTGATCAGTGTTTTACCGATGACCATGAACAGCGCCGCGGGAACACCCTTGCCGGAAACATCTGCCATAACGATTGCGAAGTGCGTCGGATCTACGAAAAAGAAGTCGTAGAAGTCGCCGCCGACCTCTTTCGCCGGGTTCATCGTTGCATAGATGTCGATGTTCTTATTGTCCGGGAAAGCGGGGAATATGCACGGCAGCATAGAGGACTGAATGTGCGCCGCGACGTCCAACTCGGCACCGATGCGGTTCTTTTCCGCCGTAACGGACTCCAGGTTTTTGATGTAGTCCGAAAGTTCGTGCGCCATGGTCGTGAAGGAATCGCCGAGGTTTTCAAATTCGTCGCCCGTTTTCAGATCCACTTTGAAATCCTGCAGCTGCTCCATATTTTTCTGGACCAGACCGCCGGTTACGTTTTCAAGTACTTTGGTAGGACGAATGACCGTCTTGCGAATGTAGAAGTAATAGAATGTGCAGCAAAGCAATTGAAGAATAACCGTGATTGCGAGCGCGATATAAATGAACGTGAGAATATTCTGATTGATCATGTCCATGGAAATATCGACGCTTGCGAGAGCGACCGGCGTGCCGTTGGAATCCAGAATGGCAACGTACGCGGACGCGAGATAACCGTACTCTTCGTTGTTGGTAATCAGGATCTTGTGTTCGGCGTTCGGTGCAAACGCGGCGTGCATCAACTCGTCGCCGCCGCCGTAATAGGATTCTTCTTCGAGGAGCTCGCAAGTTCCGTCTTCTTCGCCGGTGTCCCAGATGTAAACCATCACGTCATCTTCCGGCACGACGACGTAGAAATACTCTGCGCCGATCGTTTCGGCAGACATTTGCAGATAGTCCTGCACTTCAAAATAATAATCATCTTTTTCGCCGGTCGTATAATACTTTTGAATGGTATCTCCGTCAATGTGGTTTGCGGCGATGGATGCCTGATTGAACGCGATATCGGAATAGTAATCTTCCATTTTGTTGCGGTATAAAACGGCAATGATCGTGGTCAGAGCGACCGCGAGCGCAATCGCCATGATCGCGATTCCGAGCGTCAGCTTGAAATTCAGACCTCTTTTGACTTTTTTGGCTTTGGATTTCTTGCTCATTATTTTGACTTCCTTCCTGTATTTGAATGATTTGATTCGGATGGATGGATCACAAGGCGAAGATGACCGTCCCGGATTCCGTAGAGCGCGAGCGTATCCGACAGGATCCATTCGTTTTTCGGAAGATCCGTTTTTCCGTACATCATCGCTTTTACGAAATACCGCGTCCCGTTCAAGACCACTTCGGTCATCGAGTTGAACTTCCTGTACACGCTCTTTGCTTCTTCGTACGTCATTTCGTGAGACAACGTCAAAAGTTCGGTCGCCGGACGTTTCCAATAGGGAAGGTGCTCTTTTTGCGGAATTCCCGCATTGAAAACGGCTTTCGGATCTGCAAAGAGTTTTTTGGTCGTTTCCAACGCAAACGCACCGAAACGCAGATAAACATCAATGCTGTCAATTTCCGGGCAGTTTTCTATGGATTTCTGAAAGAGAATATCTCCGGAATCAAGTTTGGAGATCAATTTGTGCATGGTAACCCCGATCTGCGAACAATCGCGTTCCATCGCGCACTCGATCGGATAGTAACTCCTGCCGACCGGAAGGAGCGAACTATGGATGTTAATGCCGCGGAAAGAGGGAAGATCATCCGGAATATCCAGAATGCTGGAATACTCGGCGAT
>JAGHTH010000122.1 GCA_018065365.1 Candidatus Coliplasma caballi | reverse complement strand
CCGTTTATCCCCGGGTTTTCCCTGCGAATTTACGTTTTTGCAAATTTCCCCGCCATTTCGATCATTCGATCGCGATCTGCGTGGTCTTCGGCAGCGCTTCCTGCAATTTCGGCAGCGTCAGCGTCAGAACGCCGTTCTCGTACTTCGCCTTGATCCCCGCCGTATCCACGCCGGACACGTCGTAGGAGCGCATGAACTTTCCGTAGGAACGCTCGACACGGAGGTAGTTCCCTTTCCCGTCCTCATTTTCGGACTCGGAATGCCGCTCCGCGCGAATGGTCAGCGTGTCGCCGTTCAGGTCGAGCGCGATGTCCTTTTTGTCGAAGCCCGGCAGATCCGCTTCAAGCAGATACGCGTCGCCGTTGTCCTTCACGTCCGTGCGGAACGTCCGCTCTCTGCGGAAAGTCGGCTCGTCGAACGTCATAAGCGGACGTCCGAAGAACGCTCTTTCCAGCGCTTCCATTTCTCTGAACGGATCGTAAAAGTTCCCTCTTTCGTTTCTTCTGTAAGGTCTGATCTCAAACATATTTATACCCCTTTTCCATACAATTTTTCGTCGTGTTTTCGGTGGTCTTCCGACCGTGGTTTTTCGCGTTTTTTCGTTCCGTTTTGCTTACGTCATGATTTGGCACTCTCCTTTCGACCTTGCTTGAATTTCGCTTTCTCTTTCCTTTTCACGCCCTTATTATACCGCCGAAAATCGCAAAACGTTTGCTTTTTGTGTGAACAAATTGAAAATTCAGCACTCTGATGTGTAGAGTGCTAATTCTTTTGCAAAGAAAAACGCAGGTGTTTTTCGCACCTGCGCTTTGCGTTTTTTCTTAAAAATTCGCTTATGCGAGCTTCGGCAGAGAAGCCGCTGCGACGGACTGGCCGACGCGGCGGGAGGACTCGTCCGGGATGTGCAGTTTGCACTTCTTCGCGAGTTCCGGGAACTCCTTGTCGAGCACTTCCTGTGCGCGCGCCAGCAGGATCTCGCCGCCCTTGCCGGAGGTTACGCGTCCCATGATCAGAACGTGCTTGATATCGTAGAATTCCGCGTAATAACCGATGCCGTAACCGAAATAGCAGCCGATCGTATCGTAGATCTTCGCCGCGCGCTCGTCGCCTTCCGCCATCAGCTTCTGCACGACCTTGAGCTTCTCCGCGGGAGTCAGGTCGGGATCGATCTCGATGCCTGCCGCGGGAGCGAGCTTGATCACGCCGTCCTGTGAGAAACACTTGACGCCGCAGCCGTAATCGCCCGACCACTCGTCAACCATCGCGTTCTTGCAGAAATCGACCGGAACGAACGCCAGCTCGTTCAGCCAGCCCGTGATGTTGCCGTCGGGATCGACGTAGCCGCCCGCTTCGGAGGTACCCATTGCGACGCCCAGAACGGAATCGTCGTTCAGATCCATCGCGCCCGCGAGTGCGGTAACGTCGCCGTCGTTTGCGACTTCGATCGGAATTTCGTGTCCGAGTTCTTCGGAAAGTTTCTTCGCAACGTCCATATACATGGTCTTGACGCGTTTCGCAAAGTCCTCTTTGGAAACCTTCAAGAACAGCGAAGCAACCATGATCTTGTTGTCGATGTACACGCCCGCGGAAGAAACGCCGATCGCGTCAACGCGAGGCATCTTTTCTGCGGCGGACTTCATTGCGGCGTAAATGCCGTCGAAATGGTACTGCGGATCGGGATTGACCTTCGGCAGCCAAACCACTTCCTCGGAATAGACCGACTCGCCGTTCACGACCGCGGACACCTTTCTGTCCGATCCGCCGGCGTCGAAACCGATGCGGCAGCCGTCGAGGTGGCGGCCGATCGACTCCGCGGAACTGACGTCCTTCGGAGCGTCTTCCAACGGAACGATGTCAACCGTAAAGGTCGTCTCGTAAACGGTTTCCATGAAATGCAGGTCGAAATCACGGTAGCCGCCGTCCACGTACGCTTCCTTGATCTTTTTGCCGACCACGGGCGAACCCGCGATGATGATGTGGAAGCCGCCCGCGACCCACAGCATCGATTTCACGATGCGTTCCACGAAGAAATAGTTTTCCTCGTCGTGTCCCGTGCCGTCCTTAAAAATTCTCGTCTTGTAGGTCGTAACCGCACCCTTGTTGCGTTCGACGCCGATCACAAGGTCCTGACCGTTCTCTCCCTTGGTCTTCTCGCGCATCTCGCGGACGACCAACGCCATAGGGGTAAATTGGGGATCCAGAATGGATTTGACTTTAAGCTCCATAACGTACCGTTCCTCCGATAATCGTTTTTTCTACGTTGAATTCGTTGTCCGTAATAATGATGTCCGCGTCCTTGCCGACCTCCAGAGAGCCCTTCTTGTCGGCGATACCGATCGCGGTCGCCGGGTTGAGCGACGCGCAGTTGACGCATTCGTTGAGCGGAATGGAAGTGTTGGTATATACGTTCCACACGCCCTTGTTCAGTTTGAGGATCGAGCCGGCGATCGTACCGTCGAGCAGACGGCATTCGATGCCTTTCGAAATGAACTTCTGACCGCCGAGCGTATATTCGCCCTCGGGCAGACCGCCTGCGGGCAGACAGTCGGTAATGAAGCAGAGCTTTCTGCCTTTCATCTTATAGACCAGCTCGTACAGCGCGGGATTGACGTGGAACGTATCCACGATCAGTTCGGTCGAAACGTCGGAATTGAGTGCCGCGCCGACCACGCCGGGATTGCGGTGCGCGAGCGCGCTCATCGCGTTGAACAGATGCGTCGCGTGGCGAACGCCGACGGTGGTGGAAGCCATCGCGGTCTGGTAGTCCGCGTCGGTGTGTCCCATCGAAATGACCACGTCGGTGTCTCTGCGGATCTCCTTGATCGCCTCAAAATCTTCGTCCATTTCGGGAGCGAGCGAGATCACGCGGATCACGTCCGCGTATTTCTTCACGAATTTCGCGTCGGGTTTCAGAATGTACTGCGGATCCTGCGCGCCCTTCTTTTTGGGGTTGATGAACGGGCCTTCCGCGTGGCAGCCGAGAATGGTCGTGCCGTTCCAGGTCTTGGATTCCTCCATCAGTCCGCGGCAGCACTCCAGCGCTTTGGTAATGACCTTCATATCCACCGTCATGGTGGTGGGAAGGAAACCGGTAACGCCGTTCTTCACGAGTCCGCCCGCGATGGTGCGAATGCTTTCCTCCTCGCCGTCGCAAACGTCTTTGCTGAGGTAGCCGTGGATGTGCAGGTCGATCAGACCGGGCGCGACGTACTTGCCCGCGGCGTCGATGACCTCCGCACCGGCGGGAACCTTGTCCGCGTCAACGATCCCCTCGATGACGTCGGAGTACAGCAGCGCCTTGCCTTCGAGAATTCTGTCTTTCAAGATCAGTTTTCCGTTGATGATCGCTTTCATTTTGTACTTTCTCCTGTTCGGGTAATTTCTACCCGTTATTATACATCGTTTTTTCGGAAAAATCAACCGTTTTTACGGAATTCAATTCAGATTTTTGAACGCGTCGATGCTCTGCTGCATCTCGGCTTCCATGCCCGGAAGTTTCGACTCCAAAAAGCTGGTCAGCACGGCGGAACGTGCGCCCAACGCCTGGTTGTAGAACTGAATGAAGTCCGCCAGTTGAACGCGACCGAGATATCGACCAGACGGTTGGAGAAGATGATGTCGAGCATCTTCGGCGAGGCGTCGTCATCAAAGAATCTCTTGGTCTTGAGCGTCAGATCGTAATACTGCCGCGTAACGAGTTTCTTGCTCGTGTAAGCAAGTGCTTCGAGCGCGTAGGTCGCGAAATCGGTGTCGCGGCAGGTGCTCATAATGGAAAGCACGCTGAAATGGTACGGATCGACCGTCGTCGCGTAGCCCTCCTGCGCCTCGTCGTACATCGGCATCGGCAGGATTCCGTAGTGGATGTTCGCTTCACGCAGTTTTTCGGAGTTGACGACGTTGATCGTGCTGACGTAGAACAGCGCCTTGTTGTCAAAGAACTGTCCCTTGCAGAGACTTGCTTCGGGCGCGTCCCAACGGTACCAGCGCTCCGTGTAAGCGGCGACCGATTCGTCGGAGATCATATTGAACGCCTTGAGGTACGCGTTGACGTTTCTTTCGTTGGTCATCGCGATCACGGGCAGATCGTTCTGGTCTTTTTCGACCTGCGGGCAGTTGCAGCCGAGGATCAGGGAATACAGGTCGAACGATTCGCTGACCATACCCCAGATGTCGTTGCCGGTAACGGTCATCTGTCCGTCGTCCATTTCCGCCGCAACGCCTTTGCACATCTCGTACATCTTGTCGATCGTCCAGGTGTTGTCGTAAACCAGTTTGGTCGGATCGTCCAGCTGCGCGTCCTCGCGAAGCCCCTTGTTGTAGAACACGCAGCGGGTGGACTCGTCATCGACGACCAGAATGTCGCCGGTCGTGAAGAACAGTTTGCCGCCGATGGTCATATCTTCGTTGGAGGCAACGTCCCACCAGTTCTCGTTCAGGTGCAGGTTGGAATTTTCAATGGTCAGCAGATCGAGGAAATATCCCTCTTTCGTCAGCGTTGCCATCGTCTGAATGCCGGAGATCACGACGTCGTAATCGACCATGTTGGTCATCATGTCGTCGTTGACGCGGTCAATAAAGGGCTGCCACGGTTTTGCGAGTTCGGTCTCGATCGTGAAACCGTATTCCTCGGCGAGCAGCGCGTCGCGGTTGAGTGCCGCTTCGGCAACGGGCTCGGCTTCGGTTTCTTCCGGGTTCATGCCGAACATACTGTGGTCAAAACTTCTGCCTTCCTCCGAAGAAGACAGCACGTGCAAGACCTGCCCTTTCCAATCTTTCTTTTCCAGGTGCGGAACGAGCGCTTCCTCTTTGGAAACGGTTTCGCTCGTCGCGGAAGACTCGTCTCCGCCGTCGCAGGCACAGAGCGCGATCGCGGAAAACGCCATCAGGCAGACGAGCAGCAGGCACAAAACTCTTTTCATGGATCATTCTCCTTTTTGTGTTTCTTGTTTCTTCATTATATCCGTTTTCGGAATTCCTGTCAAGTCAAATCTTGCCCAAAGCGGCAGATTTTTTCGTTTTCTTTCGGAGAAAGCAAAAAAAGCCAAAAAAAGTTACCGTTTTTCCGTGTTTTTTTCATTTCTTTCCTTGACGAAAATGCAATGATATGATATAATGTAAAATATCTATGGTTTATTGGTGGGATTTTACCCGGAAAGGAGTGCGGCATGGTCATCCTCGGAATCGATCCCGGCGTGGCGATCGTCGGTTACGGTGTCGTAGAATGCCGGAGCGGCAATTTTCGCTGCCTGGAATACGGCTGTATCACGACGCCGGCGCACACCCTGCTGGAAGACCGCCTTTCCGAGATCTACAAAGGGCTTCTGGAGATCATCGACCGACACCGCCCGGACTGTATGTCCGTCGAGGAACTGTTTTTTCAGAACAACCAGAAAACCGAAGTGGACGTCGCGCAGGCGCGCGGGGTGATCCTGCTCGCCGCCAACCAGCGCCACGTTCCGATCTACGAATACACGCCCCTGCAGGTCAAGTCCGCCGTGGTCGGCTACGGCAGGGCGGAAAAGCAGCAGGTCATGTATATGGTACGCCAGTACCTCCACCTGAGCGAAACGCCCAAGCCCGACGACGCCGCCGACGCCATCGCGATCGCGATCTGCCACGGCAGCTCGGCAATGCACCAGTGGTAAAGAGCGCTTCGCGCAGGTCGCGCCTACGGCGCGGGAGGCCGCCCGCTTCGCGTGCGATAGGTTGCTCGCTCCCGCTCGCAATAGGATAAGTTACACCCTCTCGGTTGGCAAAAAGAACGTTACTTTTTTTGAAAGGGCTGTCCTGCAGCCGTTTGCCTTCCTCCGGGAGGAAGGTGTCGCCGTATGGCGACGGATAGAGTACTCGACCAACTGCTTCTTTCTTTTCGCGCCGCAGGCGCGGCAAACTCCCTTTTGAAAGGACACCTTTATTTTATGTTCTACTACCTTTCCGGCACCCTTGCCCTCCTGACCGACGACACCGCCGTGATCGACTGCGGCGGCGTGGGTTACAAACTGACCGTCCCGGCTTCGTCCGTCGGGAAGATCGCTTCCAAAACGGACGGCACCGTCAAACTGTTCACACACCTCGCCGTCAAAGAGGACGCCATGGACCTGTACGGTTTTGCGACGGAAGCGGAACTCGATCTGGGCCGCAAACTGCTTTCCGTGTCCGGCATCGGCCCGAAAGGCGCGGTCGCGATCCTCTCCATTCTGTCGGTGGAAGATTTTGCGCGCTGCGTTGCCGCCGGCGACTACAAAGCGATCGCGCGTGCCAACGGCGTGGGCAGCAAAACCGCCCAGAAGATCATCGTGGAACTCAAGGACAAGGTCGCCGCGGGCGTTCCGTCCGGCGAGTTCTCTCCCATCCCGACGGGGAACAGGGCTTCGGAGATCATCGACACGCTGCTGGTGTACGGTTTCGCCCGCCCGCAGATCGAGGAAGCGATGCG
>JAGHTH010000187.1 GCA_018065365.1 Candidatus Coliplasma caballi | reverse complement strand
CAGAACGTCGTCTGAATACGGCATCTATCCCGTAAGCGGCTATCCCATGATCGAGCCGAGATGCCAGATGTGTATGGAAACGTATCCCGGCTCGCTCAAAGGGAAAGACGGATACGTCGTTTACGATATGTACAATAACGCTTGAATCATTTACCCTCTCACAAAAGAAAGGAATGACACCCATGAAGAAAAAGATACTTATGATCGGCACAGGCGGAACGATCAGCAGCCGCGACGACGGGCAGGGACTTTCGCCGGGAATGAAAGCCGACGATTTGATGAAATATTGCCCGTACATCAAGGAACTTTGCGACGTGGACTGCATCCAGCCGCTCTTTCTCGATTCCACGAATATCCGCCCGGGGCATTGGCTCAAACTCGCCGACACGGTGCAGCGGAACTACGACGCGTACGACGGCTTCGTGATCACGCACGGAACGGACACTATGGCGTACACCGCCTCCGGCTTGAGTTACCTTTTGCAGAACAGCCGCAAGCCGATCGTGCTGACCGGCTCACAGAAACCGATCGACGAGCCGGGCTCCGACGCGATCCGCAACCTGACCGACGCGTTCGTCTGCGCCTGCGACGAGAACAGCCACGACGTGATGCTCGTGTTTTTCGGCAGCGTGATCGCCGGAACGCGCGCGCGGAAGAACTACTCCCGCAGCTACGCCGCGTTCGGAAGCATCAACTTCCCGGAGATCGCCAAAATCGTGAACGGCGAAATGATCCATTACATCCGCGAAGACAAAACGGGCGCCCCGGCGTTCTACGACTACCTGAATCCCAACGTCGGCGTGCTGAAATTCGTCCCCGGACTGCGCAACGAGATCTTGCAAAGTTTGATCGAGCAGTACGACGGATTGGTCATCGAGTCTTTCGGCGTCGGCGGTCTGCCGGAATATTCGGACTACTACGAGCAGATCAAACAGGCGAGCGAGCGCGGAAAACTGATCGTCATGACGACGCAGGTCGCAAACGAGGGGAGCGACCTCTCGGTCTATAAAGTCGGCGCGCAGGTCAAGAACAACCTCAAAGTGCTGGAAGCGCACGACATGACCACCGAGTCGGCGTTCGCAAAATTGATGTGGATCCTCGGCATCACGTCGAATTTTGACGAAGCACAGCGCTATTTCTACAAAACGGTCAATCACGACATCCTTTGCAGACATAATTGAGGCAAAAACGCCAAAGCGGGAAACAATCCTGCACTTATTCACATAAAATCAACAATTATGAAGCGCTTTTTTTGAAAAACCTCTTGACAAAATTGTAAGTACATGCTGCAATAATCGTGAAAGCAAAAGAATCATGATCTGCGTCCGACCGATAGCGCAGGGAAGTGATCCCGCTGCCCACAATTGAATAGCCAAAACAGGCGAAAGCCTGCGACGGAAAGCTATAGGGGCCTTTGAATAGAACGCCAGCCAGTTGCACTTTGATTTTCATAGTGGGCTATTTCTAATATAGTGGTGTTTTCGATAAAACACATCACTTGAACCAAAAGAAAACAATGGAGATTTTATCGTTATCGATAGCTCTCCATTGTTATTTTATATTCGGAAAATATTGGTGATGACAAACCGATTAAAATGCACTATAATATGTTTCTGTCGTCGGATCGGACGCAAAAACGATTGACAAACGGCAACGCATCTGCTATACTGTACGCAAAGAAAACGAACTTCATTTCACAAAAAAGAGGAAACCGTCATGATCCGTTATTTACTCCCGGAAAACGGGAACTTTTACAAAGCAAACCTGCATTGCCATACGACCTGTTCCGACGGCAGAGGAACTCCCGCCGAGATCAAAGAAACCTACAAAGAGGCCGGCTATTCCGTCGTGGCGTACACGGATCACGACGTTCTGCTGCCGCATAACGATCTGACCGACGACACCTTTGTGGCGCTCAACGGCTTTGAGTTTGCCGTGGGCGAATTCAATAAACCGTGGGCGTTGACGAAGTGCTGCCACCTTTGCCTGATCGCGCTGGACGAACACAACCTGATCCAGCCCGCTTGGCATCGAACAGAATATTTGTACGGCAGAAACAAAGAGTATCGCGACCAGGTGCAATTCGATCCGACCAAGCCCGACTATCTGCGCGCTTATAACGCCGACTGCGTCAACGACGTGATCCGGCTCGGCAAAGAAAACGGCTTTTTCGTAACCTACAACCACCCGACGTGGTCTTTGGAAAACTACGAGCAGTACAGCAAGTACGTCGGCATGGACGCGCTGGAGATCATCAATACCGGCTGTCTGGTCGAGGGCTATTTGGAACACAACAACGCCGCGTACGACGATCTGCTCCGCCAGGGCAAGCAGATTTACTGCATCGCGGCGGACGACAACCACCAGCAATGCCCGACCACCGATCCGAAATGCGACCGGTTTGGCGGCTATACGATGATCAAAGCGAAAGAACTGACCTATTCCGCGATCGCTTCGGCATTGAAAAACGGCGAATTTTACGCTTCCGAGGGCCCGGAGATCAAAACGCTGTGGTACGACGAGGACACCAAAGAACTGCACATCACGACCTCTCCTGCCGCCCGGATCATCTGCACGACGCAGGCGCGCCGTACCAGAATGGCAGACCTCTCGATGCAGGGGAAACTCGTGAGCGAAGCGGTTTTCACGCTCGACGAACTGGACGGCTACGCGCGCGTAACCGTCATGGACGATCACGGAAAGTGCGCGTATTCCAACGCGTTTTGGAACCTGTAAAAAGCGGGGGGAGAGCAGCATGGGAAAATTAGAAACCTACGATAAAAATATGGCGCCCGTCGCCGCGGAAGGCAACGTTTGCTTTTTTGATCCGAAAACGAATCCCGCTTTCGTCATCGAAGGACTTCCGTGGTTTCGGCAAAACGGCAACTACCACCGCCTTCCCGACGATTGCGGCGGAAAGGTCAGCGAGGCAGTCTTCTGGCTGATGAGACAGCCCTCCGGCGGTATGATCCGCTTCCGCACGAACTCCGCGCAGATCACGCTGCGGATGAAAAACCTCGGCGACTATCAGATGTCCCACATGACCGCCTGCGGTCAGCAGGGCGCCGATCTGTACTATAAACGTGCCTGCGATCCGGAATATCTGTTCTCCGGCGTGACAAAATTCAACGAGCCCGCCACCGAATACGAAACGGTCGTGTTTCGCGCCGATGACAAAGAAGACAAAGAGATTTTGATTAACCTGCCTTTGTACGAAGAATTGGGCGAGATCCTCATCGGTCTGGATGCCGACGCGACGCTGGAAACACCCTGCGCCCGTTCGCGCGAGGGAAAACTCGTCGTTTACGGAACTTCCACGACGCAGGGCGGCTGCGCTTCCCGTCCCGGAATGTCCTACACCAACATCGTGAGCCGCCGTCTCGATATGGAATTCGTGAATCTCGGGTTTTCCGGCTCGGGATTGGGCGAGCCCGTCATGGGCGAATACCTGCGCGCGATCCCCGACGTCAAACTGTTCATCCTCGATTACGACAGCAACGGCGGCAGACCGGGTACGCTTGAAAAATATATGGATCAGTTGGTCGCCAATATCCGCGCCGGCTATCCCGACACGCCGATTTTGATCCTTTCCAAGCATCCGTTCACGGTCGATCTGTTCATCAAAGAGTTCGTCGCCCTGCGCGCACGCACGCTGAAGTTCATGCGCGACTTTGTCGAAGAGCAGAGCAAAACGGACAAAAACCTTTACTTCTTCGACGGGAACAAACTGTTCGGCGACAAGGACATTTACGAGATGACCGTGGACGGCACACACCCGACCGACCTCGGCTTCTACACTGTCGCGAACGTATTGACGCCGATCATCCGCGACCTGTTGGACGGAAAAGGAATGCCATGCTGACGCATCCGATCCCGCCCGTGTCTGACGAAAATTCCCGCGTTTTGATCTTGGGCAGTTTTCCTTCGGTCAAATCCCGCGAGCAAGGGTTCTTTTACGGACATCCGAGGAACCGCTTCTGGACCGTTACGGCGGCTGTGTTCGGCGAGCCCGTTCCGCAGACCGTGGAAGAAAAGAGAGCGTTTCTTCTGCGCAATCGCGTCGCCGTGTGGGATGTGATCGAATCCTGCGAGATCACGGGAAGCGCCGACAACACGATCAAAAACGTAAAACCGAACGACCTCTCCGTCATCCTGAAAAACGCAAAAATCGAAACGATTTTCGTAAACGGCAAGACGGCGGAACGGTATTACAAGCAATTCCTTGAAAAGACCACGAACGTTCCCATGCTTACGCTCCCCTCGACCAGCCCCGCCAACGCGGCGTGGTCGGTCGAAAAGCTGATCGACGCATGGAAAATCATTCGGAAAGAAGCTCGTTGACGGGCTTTTTTCGTAGGAAAGGAAACACGACTATGGAACACGAAAAGCAGGAACTTCACGCCGTCGTCGAAGCACAGCGCGCGTATTTCCGCACGGGCGCGACTTTGCCCGTAAAAACGCGGATCGCGGCACTCAAAAAGTTAAAAACCGCCGTGCTTGCCTATGAGGAACGGTTTGAAGACGCGCTGCAAAAAGACCTCGGCAGAAGCACGGTCGAAGCGTATCTGTGCGACATCGGGCCGG
The DNA here is from genome assembly GCA_018065365.1 of Candidatus Coliplasma caballi. GTDB lineage: Bacteria > Bacillota > Clostridia > Oscillospirales > CAG-382 > Coliplasma > Coliplasma caballi. Next base: position 1,007 of record JAGHTH010000187.1, on the reverse strand, counting down.
TCGTCGTTGAGATCAACGAAACGATCCGCGGTCTGCGCCGCTGGGCAAAGCCGGAAACCCATTTCAGCGGACTGATGTGCTTCCCGAGCATGACGACGAAAGTCTATCAAATGCCCTACGGCGTTACGCTGATCATCAGCCCGTTCAATTTCCCGATCCTGCTGACGCTCGGCGTGCTTGCGGCGAGCATCGCCGGCGGCAATACCGCGGTGCTGAAAACGAGTTCCAAGTCGAAGCATTGCACCGAAGTGCTGAAAGCAATGATCGGAGAAACGTTCGATCCGTCGTTCGTTACGCTGATCGACGGCGGACACGAAACCGCCGATCTGCTGCTTGCCGAGCGGTTTGACAAGATCTTCTATACCGGCTCTCCGGCGGTCGGAAAGCACGTGCTTGCCGCGGCGGCGGACAATCTGACGCCCGTCGCGCTGGAACTCGGCGGCGAAACGGGGAACTGGTGTATCGTCCGCGCCGACGCGGATCTTCGGGACGCCGCGCGCAAGATCGCCTTTTTCAAACTCTGCAACGCCGGGCAGATCTGCATCAACGTCAACCAGATCGCCGTCGCGCGCGAGGTCGCGGAAAAGTTTGTCGGACTGCTTTGCGAAGAATTCCGCCGGCAGATCGGAAACGAGCCCGAACGCAATCCCGAATACCCCTCGCTGATCAACGACGCCGCCTACCGAAAATGCGAAACGCTCGCGGCGGAATACCGGGACAAAACGGTGTTCGGCGGAACGGGCGATCCGGCGTCGCGCCGCTTCTCTCCGACCGTGCTGTACCCGATCGACAAAGACGATCCGATCGTCCAAAAGGAACTGTTCTGCCCGTTGCTTCCCGTCGTTCCGTTTGAGGACGGGGAAGCCGACGCGCTGCTTTCCGTCGTCGCGGAGAGGGAACACCCGCTCGCGCTCTATCTGTTCACCAAAAACAAAAAATGGGCTTCGCGCGTGATGCAGACGCAGCAATACGGCGGCGGATGTATCAACGAAGTGTGCGTACACATG
>JAGHTH010000012.1 GCA_018065365.1 Candidatus Coliplasma caballi | reverse complement strand
CGGAAAGAAGCATTCCACACGAGTCAATGCCCATCATCGGTCTTGGAGGCAAATTGGTGATAGCAATCAGAGTTTTGCCGATCAAATCTTCCGGCTCGTAGAACGCGTGGATGCCGGAAAGGATGATGCGCTCCGTCCCGGTACCGTCGTTCAGCGTGAATTTCAAAAGCTTTTTGGACTTCGGTACCGCCTCACAGGCAAGCACTTTGACCGCGCGGAAATCGGACTTCGAGAACGTATCAAAATCCACGTAATCTTCAAACATCGGCTCGATGACAACGTTCGAAAAATCAATGACTTCCTCTTTTTCGGGCGCTGCGCTTGCTTCCGCGGGTTTGTCGGCTTTCTTGTCCGCGTCCAGACTCTTCATGGTCGGGAACAATAACACGTCGCGGATCGCGGCGCTGTTGGTTAATAGCATCACGAGACGGTCGATGCCGTAGCCGATACCGCCCGTGGGAGGCATACCGATCTCCAACGCGTTCAGGAAATCCTCATCGGTGTGGTTGGCTTCCTCATCGCCGGCTGCCGCGGCGGCATCCTGCGCCTTGAAACGTTCGCGCTGATCGATCGGATCGTTCAGCTCGGAGTAAGCGTTGCACATTTCCCAACCGTTGATATACAGTTCAAACCGTTCCACGTAATCGGGTTTGTCGGGCTTTCTCTTGGTAAGAGGGGAGACCTCGACGGGATGATCCATGATGAACGTCGGCTGGATCAGCGTGTCTTCGCAGTATTCCTCAAAGAACAGGTTGAGAATATCGCCTTTTGCGTGGCGTTCTTCATAAGCAATGTTTCGCTCGTCGGCAAGTTTTTTTGCCGCGGCGGTGTCCGGAACGTCGTCAAAATCAATGCCGGTCGCTTCTTTGACCGCGTCGATCATGGTCAGACGGCGGAACGGTTTGCCGAGATCGATCTCGTGCTCGCCGTAGGTGATGGTCGTACCGCCGCAAACGTCTTTTGCGAGCGTGCGGAACATATCCTCGGTCAGATCCATCATACCGTGATAATCGGTGTATGCCTGGTAAAGCTCCATCAGCGTGAATTCGGGGTTATGGCGCGTGTCAACGCCTTCGTTGCGGAATACGCGGCCGATCTCATAAACGCGCTCAAGCCCGCCTACGATCAATCTTTTCAGATACAGTTCCAGACTGATACGAAGCTTTACGTCTTCATCCAGCGCGTTGTAGTGGGTGCCAAACGGTCTTGCGGCGGCACCGCCGGCATTTGCGACCAGCATCGGCGTTTCCACTTCAATGAAGTTCAGTTTCTCGAGGTAATTGCGGATGCCGCTGATGATGCGGGAACGCTTGATGAACGTTTCCTTGACCTCGGGATTGCTGATCAGATCCACGTAGCGCTGACGGTAACGCATATCGGTGTTGGTCAGTCCGTGGAACTTCTCCGGCAGGGGCTGGAGGTTTTTGGAAAGCAGCGTGATTTCCTCCGCGTGAACGGAGATCTCTCCCATTTTCGTTTTGAAAACGAATCCCTTGACGCCGACGATATCGCCGATATCGGTCTTTTTGAAATCCGAATACGGATCTTCTCCGATGCTGTCGCGCGCGACGTAGCACTGGATCGTTCCGGTCAGATCCTGAACGTGGCAGAAGGAAGCTTTTCCCATGACACGTTTGGAGATCAGACGTCCCGCGATCGAAACGTGCTGGTTTTCCAGGGCTTCAAACTGATCCTTGATTTCGGTGCTGTGGTGCGAAACGTCGTATTTCGTAATGACAAAAGGATCTTTTCCCGCTTCCTTAAGATCTGAAAGCTTTTGTCTGCGAACGCGGACGAGATCGGAAAGATTTTCTTCTGCCATCGGCATATTCTGTTCTGCCATTTTGCAATAATCCTTTACTTTGTGATTTCGGTAATGGTAAATCTGCGGATGCCCATGGGGGTTTCAACGCTGATCGTGTCGCCTTGTTTCATTCCGAGAAGCGTTTTTCCGAGCGGGCAGTCATCGCTGATTCTGCCTTCGAGCGGGTCTGCTTCAGCCGAAGCGACGATCTTGTAGGTGTAGTCCTTTTTATCATCGACACAATGGATATCGACCGTGTTGCCGACGGAAACCTTATCGGTACCGAGCGCGGCGTCATCCATAACGACGATGTTTGCAAGCGTTTCTTCCAGAGCGGCGATTTTGGTTTCGATTTCCGCCTGCTCATTTTTTGCTTCATCGTACTCGCTGTTCTCCGAAAGGTCGCCGTATTCGCGCGCCTTCTGGATCGCCTGTGCGATTTCTTTACGTTTTACGGTTTTGAGAAATTCCAACTCGTTGCGGAGTTTTTCAAAGCCCTCATGGGATACGATGGTCTGTTTTGCCATTTTCTTTTTTCTCCTTGAAAAATGAATGTTTATAGTCGATGTTTTATTTCCGTAAATAATCCAATGCCGCCTGTAATTGCGTATCTTCCTCGTGCGTCAGCAGGTAATGGCTGCTGTCGGGACCGCCGGGAAGTTCGACTTCCAGATCGGGTTTGATGCCGATCCCGTCGTAACTGACGTTGGAGGTCGGATTGTAATAGCGGTTGGTCAATTTGATCGCACTGCCGTCGGTCAATTGACGGATGGTCTGCATCGTTCCTTTTCCGTAGGTCGTTTTCCCGACGATGTAAGCGTGCTTGTTATCCCGCAGGTCTGCCGTAAAGAGTTCGGCGGCGCTTGCGGAATTTTTATTGCATAAGACTGCCATCGGCGCGTCCAAAAACGCGTCCGTTTTGGTTTCTCTGGTCGTATCGTTGCCTTTGGCGTCCACCATGTGCACGAGAACGGCTTTCTTGATCAACTGATCGAGAATATCGCAGATCACGCCGAGATCTCCGCCCGGATTGTTCCGGACGTCGAACAGATAGGACGTGCAGCCGTCGAGTTTCGCTTTCTTCAAAGCGTTCGAAAACTGTTCGACCGCGACGGTCGTGCGGAACGAAAGAATCTGGATATACGCCGTCGTTTCGATTTTTTCGTAAATGACTTCGACGGTAGGGCAGACGTCGCGCGTAACCGTAAACGGCAGTTCTTTTTGCCCGCGTCGGACAGACAGCGTAACGGTTGTGCCGCGCTCTCCTTTGACCGATTCGACCGCGTCATTATAGGTTTCCTGCGATACAGATATTTTTCCGACTTTGGTAATCAGATCGCCCGGTTTGATGCCCGCCTTTTCGGCAGGGGAATCGGGGGTAACGCGGAAAACGCGCATAACGCCCTCGTCGCTGTCGAAAATGACGTTGACACCGATCCCGACGTATGATCCGGAGCGATCGCTGCTGTATTCCTCGTATTCCTCTGCGGTCATATAGCAGGAATAGGGATCCTTCGTGCCGTCCAGAATGGCAGCGTAAGCGTCTTCAAAGAGTTCGTTTTCGTCAATCCCTCTGACGTACTGCTCCTCCACAAAGTCGATCAGCGCGCCGAATTTGGAATAACGGTTGAGTTCCCGCTCTTTTTCCGCGACTTTGGCGTCCAAACGCGTCTGCATGATCGTGAACGTCGAAATGAATACGCCGACGCAAAGGATCAAAGCAAGAACGATCGCCGAAAACAGGGGAATCTTTTTTTGCTTTTTTACTTTTTTGCTTTCCTGGGTGTTTTCTTCGACAGAGCCGGGAAGGACTTCGTTTTCATCCATTGTGAACCCCTCCGTCACGAATTCGGCATCTTCTTATAGTACCCGTCCGGCAGGTAATCGTCCGGATCGACGTATTCGTCGTTGATCAGCACGGAGAAATGCAGGTGGTTGCCCGTCGATCTTCCCGTAGAGCCGACCAAAGCGATCACGTCGCCTTGCTTGACCTGCTGATTTCTGACACACTTCAACTGGCTTGCGTGGCCGTATAACGTCGTAATGGATCTGCCATTGGAATCAACACCATGATAAATGATCACGCAGTTACCGTATCCGCCGTACTCGGCTGCTTTGGTAACGACTCCGGCTTTGGAAGCGAGAATGCGCGTACCCTTATTGCAGGCAATGTCAAGCCCCTGGTGGAATTCCGTTCCTTGTCCCGTAATCGGGTTGGTACGGGTGGCAAAATAGCTCGAGATGCGGTAAGAGATGCCCATTTCCAACGGCCATGCAAAGCCCTTGGAGGAGGTTTTGGTCGGCGCGATGTAGTCGCTGCGGGAAGTGGAGGACTGCTGCTTCTGATACAACACCTCGCGTTCTTCTCTCAACTTTTTGAGTTTTGCCTGCGCTTCCGAAAGCGTTTCGCTCAGTTCGGCGTATTTCTTCGTGATCGCTTCGGAAGTGGAGCCGATCTCGTCGGCGTATTGCTCTAATTCTTCCTGCGCCGCAAGAAGTTCCTTTTTGCTCTCGTCAAGTTCGTCGAGCACTTCCTGGTATTTGTCGGCGGCTTCCTGATATTCGAGTTCCAGATCTTCCAAATGGCTTTTGGATGCCGCGATGGACTCGGTCATATCGTTGACGCAGTCCATGATCGAGTTGAAATCGTCCCGTCTGGTCAGATAATCGGTCAGACTTCCGGACGTAAACAGCAGTTCGAAATCGGTCATGGTGCCGTTTTCATAGATGAAACGCATCAGTTCCGAAAACAGTTCCTGGTAATACTGGTATTCATTTTCAACGATGATCCGCTCCGCCATGGCGGTGCTGCGTTTCATATCGCAGGATTGAAGCATGGATTCGTTGAGCTCCATTTCGGTTTCCAGCGTGAGAACCTGCTGCGCGAGAAGCTGCGCTTTTTGTTCATTGGAGACCGTTTGCTTGTCCAACGCTGCGATCTTGCTTTTAAGATCCTGCATTTCGGCTTTGATCTTGTTGATCAGCGCCTCAACCTCTTTGATGTCTTTGTCAACGTCCGCAACGGTGCGCGCGGCGTCAACGTTCGCGCTGCCGCTCTTTTCCTGGCAGACAAGAACGACCGTAAGCAGAACGGAAAGACACAACAACAGGATCAATGCTTTTTTGAAAAACTGACGCATGAAAATTCTTCTTTCTGATAATAGGGAGGGGAGTTTAGACTTTCAGATACTTCTTTAAGGAGATTCTGCCCGCGATGACACCGGCGAACAAACCGATGATTAAGAACAGAACGCCCAAAACAGGCGCGTGAGAAAGATACGGCGAAACCGTGATGCCGGATCCGGAAATGACCGAGGTCGAAGAACGGACGAGTCCGACGAGCGCGTAGGTATAAAGCAGGTATTCGATCCCGAACGCGATGATCGCCGAGAAAATACCGATCAGACCGCCTTCGATCAGGAACGGCATTCTGATAAAGTGCTTGGTGGCGCCGCAGTAGCGCATGAACATGATCTCGTTGCGGCGGCCGTGAATTCCGAGCTTGATGGTGTTGATGATGACGAACAGTGAAATGATGAGCAGAATTCCCATCATCCAGAGCCCGACGGTGTAAAGCGTTTTTTTGACGCTCATGACGTTGCGGTAAACTTCCACACACGACTTGATGTTGGAAGGCGCGATCGCGGCGGCACCGTTGGACAGGGTGATCCCTTCGATCGCGGAAACGATGCGAACGACTTCCGTGATATCGGAAAGATGATCGAACGTGATCTCAAAGCTCGGGCGAAGCGGGTTGAGTTCTTCGTTGAAGAAATCGCTCCACTCCTGATCGCCGTAGAGTTCCTTGAATCTTGCGAGGTGTTCTTCTTTGGAAATATATACGGGATCGCCCGGAATGATCTCTTTTTCATCGCAGATCTTTTGCAGACCGGCTCTGACTTCCTCGGTCTGTTCTTCCGAATAGGTAACGGGAACACGGACCTCGATGACGTTCAGATCCTTCATATTATTGAAGTTTTCGTCGATATTGCTGATGATCAGATAAAACGTGCCGAGAATGACCATGCAGGAAACAAGGATTAGGATCGAGGCGACCGTCATGACGCCGTTGCGGAAGATGCTTTTGAATCCCTGCGAGATGTGGTATCTCATGGAACGGAAGAAACGCATCAGTCCTCACCTCCGTCCAAAACCTGATGATACCCGTCAAACCCGACCTGGTCGGAAATGATGCGGCCGTTGCAAAGCTCAATCGTGCGGAAAGAATAGCGCCGCAGCAGATCGGTGTCGTGCGTAATGACGATGACCGTCTTTTTGCCGATCTTGTTGACACGGATCAGAAGATTCATAATATCGTCGCGCAATTCGTTGTCGATACTGCCGGTCGGTTCGTCCGCGATGATCGCGGCAGGGTTGTTGACCAAAGCACGCGCCAACGCGACACGCTGCTGTTCGCCGCCGGAAAGCTGCTTCGGGAAAGAATCCGCTTTGTCCGAAAGTCCCACGAGAGAAAGGAAAGAGGGGACGCGTTTCCGGATCAGCGCGGTCGGCGCGTTAATCACGCGCATCGCAAACGCGACGTTCTCGTAAACGGTTTTGTTTTCGAATAACCGGAAATCCTGGAAAACGATTCCGAGCGTGCGGCGCAGAAACGGAATTTTGCGCGAACGCAGTTTATTGAGTTGAAACCCGTTGACCTCCACCGTACCCGCCTGCGCGCGCTGCTCGCAGAACAGAAGCTTGGTCAAAGAGGTTTTTCCGGCTCCGGAAGGGCCGACCAGAAAAACGAATTCGCCGTCGTCAATGCGGAGAGACACGTCGTGAAGTGCCTCCGTACCGTCCGGATAGGAAAATGAAACATTCGTAAAGCGGATCATAACTGTTTTTCACCAGAAATCAATACATATTGGGCTTGCTGACAAGGTATTTCTTGACCATTAACGCAACCTTGAACGTAATGGCGTGGTCAAATTCACGCAGATCAAGACCGGTCAGCTTTTTGATCTTTTCAAGTCTGTAAACGAGGGTGTTACGATGTACGAACAGTTTTCTGGACGTTTCCGAAACGTTTAAGTTGTTGTCGAAAAACGCGTGGATCGTAAGCAGGGTTTCTCTGTCGAGACTTTCGAGAGAGTCTTTCTTGAAAACTTCCTGCAGGAACATTTCGCACAGCGTGGTCGGAAGCTGATAGATCAGACGGCCGATACCGAGGTTTTCGTAGTTGATGCAGGTCTGTTCGGTGTCGAACACACGGCCGACTTCCAGCGCGACCTGCGCGTCCTTATAGGAACGGGCAAGTTCCTTGACGGAGGTAACGACGGTACCGATACCGACGACGCATTTGAGATAGAATTCGCTCTGCACGTTATCGACGATGGAATGTGCGATCGCGTTCAGCGCCTTGCTGTCCGTCGCGTTCTTCAGTTCCTTGACGAGTACGATGTCCGTTTCTCCGACGCTGATGATATAGTCGTGCGCTTTGTCGGGGAACATATTCTGGATAATATCGTAAGGAACGACATCCGACTTGGACTGGAAACGAATCAGCAGAACGACTCTGCTGGTCTCGTTGTCAAAGCGAAGTTCTTTCGATTTGATATAAATATCTCCGGGGAGAATATTGTCGAGGATGATGTTTTTGATGAAATTCGTCTTGTCGTACTTTTCGTCGTACAGCGTTTTGATGTGCTGGAAGGAAATGGAAAGAAGCGTAACGGTGCTCTTGGCGCTCTCGTCATCTCCCTGCACGAACACGATGTATTCGATCCGCGCGTGCGTGCCGATCGGCTTGTAAGTGTAGCCGTCAAAAGTCAGCGTGTCAAAATTATAGGAAATCTCCTCAACGATCTCCTTGTGATTTTCGCCGATGCGGGAAAGCTGGCTGCAAGCGATAATGACTCCTTTTTCGTCGATGATCCCGATATCGCGGTCAACCGCCTCTCGCATTTGATACACCAGCCCTTGGAATAACTTACTGCTCATAGTCTTTTGCTCCTTATCTGTTGGCTTTTCCGTTATTTTACCCTCCGAAAAAGGCGACAGGAAAATTTTCTTGTACTATTTTACAATAAATCCGTTAAAATTTCAAGGGGTTTATGAAAAAAACTACAAAAAAAATCCTCTTTGTTTGTTCAATCTGCAAATAACATCGGAGCATCCGCTCGAAAGGACTAACAAAATAGGCCAAATCCGTGGATTATTTTTTTGTAATTCTATCCAAGTTTTTGTTGCTTTTGACGATATCGAAAAAAATCACTGTATGAAAATCACAATATTTCTGGAAAAGTCCGTTTTATTGTACTTATTTTGCGTTAGAATACAGTTGTAAAGAAAAGAAAGAGCGAACGAAAGCGAGGAAAACAGTATGGAAATCAAAGTAACGGGAAAAACGTTTTGCCGGTGGCTGATCGGCGCGACAAAAGGGTTTTTCGTAACGACCGGGATCGTCGCGATCCTGAATCTTGTCTGTCAGGCGGCCATTCAAGGCATCTGACAACCCATTTCGTTTGGCAGAGCGTGTGAAATACCGCGGCGGGAGTTGCACCGCGTATTTCGTGTCCTTCGGTTTGGGAAACGCGCTTTTCCGAAAATACCGTGCGCGCGGCACGCAGATCCGATTCCGATCGGGCTACCGGGTTCTCTTTTTGGGAGCGAATCAGAGAAAACCGGGGCTGTTCGGGATCGGATTTTGCTTGTTCTACCGTATCTTGTGGGAGCGCGGTCGCCCGGAAACGCCATTTTGTGAAAAAGATGAAAAATGCGTGGGAATTCTTTGTGAATATGGAGGATATGTTATTGACTTTAACTGCTGATATCGGTATAATATTAGCAGTTAACCTGTTTAACTATTTTCGGAGGAAATTATGGAATATCCATTGGATAATGAACTTGTGCGAAAAGCGACGATGCTGTTTATCTCCGTCAATCGCTGTCATCGCAAAGTATTTGATCAGTTTGTTTCGGGATTGCAGATCAGCAATTCCCAGCATAGATTGTTGATGCATTTGTATCACACGGAATGCTCGCAGTCGCAGACGGAACTTGCCCGTACGTTTGAGGTCAGCACGGCGGCGATCGCCGTTTCGCTCAAAAAGTTGGAAAAAAGCGGATACATCCGCCGCTGTTCCGCCGTTACGGATAACCGGTATAACGAAATCGCGCTGACGGAAGAAGGACTCGCGCTCGTCCACGAGACAAACAGAATGTTTACTTCAGCGGACGTTGCGATGTTCAGCGAACTGAACCAAGAAGAACTTGCTTCGTTTGTCGGTTGTCTGGAAAAGATGAAGAACACGCTGAAATCAATCCGGGCAGGCGAGCGGGACCTTCCGAAAGTGGAGGGCATTCACGTCCGCGAGATCATCGCTGCCGGTACGAAAGATTGATATCGGATAGGTCGAAAGGAGAACATACATGAATCAGAACGAAACGAAGAAAGGGAAATGGTTCAAATACGTCCGTCCCTATCTTCCGTATTTTATTATCGGCCCGCTTTGTATGATCGTTGAGGTCATCGGCGAAGTCTTAATGCCGTATTTTCTTTCACAGGTCATCGACAATTCCGCCAAGAACGGCTGGGCATACGCGGCGGGAATGGCAGGCATCATGGTCGTGATCGCGCTCATGATGATGCTTGGCGGCGTCGGCGGCGCGTATTTCGGTGCGAAAGCATCGGTCAATTTTGCCGCGGACGTTCGCAAGGACCTTTACTCGAAAGTGCAGGCGTTCTCGTTTGCGAACGTGGATCATTTTTCGACCGGTTCTCTGGTTACCCGTCTGACCAACGACGTAACGCAGGTGCAGAACATGGTCAATATGCTTCTTCGTATGGCGTTACGCGCGCCCGGTATGCTGATCGGCGGTCTGATCATGGCGATCACGATGCGTCCTTCGCTCGCGGTCGTTCTCGCCGTAACGATCCCGCTGCTGCTTCTTTCGATCAGCGGACTGATCTTTGCCGGTTACAAGCGCTTCGGCGCGGTGCAGACCAAGCTCGACAAACTGAACTCCACCGTGCAGGAAAGCGTTACGAACGTGCGCGTCGTCAAATCGTTCGTCCGTGAAGACCACGAAAACCAAAAATTCCAAAAAGCAAACAGGGATCTGAAAAACACCGGCATTTCCGCCGCGAAAATCATGATCTTCATGTCTCCGATCATGTCGTTCTTTATGAACTTGACGACGGTTTCGGTCATTTGGCTCGGCAGCAAAATGATCTATGACGGGGATATGCTTCCCGGAAACCTTTCCGCGTTTCTGACCTACGTAACGCAGATCCTTTCCTCTCTGATGATGGTTACGTTCATGTTCATGATGCTCGCACGCGCCATTGCTTCTGCGAAACGTATTTCGGAAGTTCTGGATGAAAAGGTGGATATCAACGATTCCGACGCCGCGCATCCCGAACTGACCGTTGCCGAAGGAAAAGTCGAATTCCGCAACGTATCTTACCGTTACTACAAACACAACGAAGAACGCGTGCTGGAAAACATCAGTCTGACGATCCCGCCGAGATCCGTTGTCGGTGTGATCGGCTCGACCGGCTGCGGAAAATCGACGTTGGTTTCTTTGATCCCGCGCCTTTACGATGCCGACAGCGGCGAGATCCTCGTCGATGACGTGAACGTCAAGGATTACAGTCTGTATAATCTCCGCGAAGGCGTCGGCATGGTTTTGCAGAACAACGTTCTGTTCTCCGGCTCTATCGAAGACAATCTGCGCTGGGGAAATGAAGATGCTTCGATGGAGGAGATCCGCGCGGCAGCAGACAGCGCGCAGGCGGATCAGTTCGTGCAGTCGTTCAAAGGCGGATATGAGTACGACCTCGGGCAAGGCGGCAAGAACGTTTCCGGCGGTCAGAAACAGCGCTTGTGCATTGCGCGTGCGCTTTTGAAAAAGCCGAAGATCCTGATCCTTGACGACTCGACGAGCGCGGTCGATACCGCGACAGAAGCGCACATTCGCGAGGCGTTCCGTACGACGCTTGCGGATACGACGAAGATCATCATTTCGCAGCGTATTTCTTCCGTCAAAGACGCCGATATGATCGTCGTGATGAACGAAGGGCAGATCACGGGCGTCGGCAAGCACGACAAATTGCTCGCGGAAAACAAAGAATACCAGGAAATCTATTATTCGCAGATGGATCGCGAAGATCGGGAAGGGGCGTGAGCGATATGAGTAAGAGAACGCTGGAATCCCTTCAGAAACAGTATGCGCGTGAAGTCAAATCGGGCAGACGCGGTCCCGGTGGCGGACGTGGCCCGGGCAGAGGAATGCCCGGCGGCGCAAAGCCGAAGAATACCAAAGCGACGATCAAACGGATCGTTTCCTACGTCAGCGAATACAAGGGAAGACTTGTGCTCGTCGTCCTTTGTATGCTCGTCAATACGCTGTCCTCTCTGTTCGGCGGTTATATGCTCGCGCCGATCATCAACCGTCTGTCGATCCTTTGCGGACTGAAAGTTGAGTGGACGTTTATCGGCAAACGTGTGGACTCGTTGCTGACTACCATGACGAAAACGCCGTTCTTTTCTTCCTTCTTTGCGCAGAATCCGTTCCATGAAATCATGGTGTATATTCTCTGCGCGCTCGTGATCCTTGCGACGATCTATCTGGTCGGGATCTTTACAACATTTTTGCAGGCACGATTGATGCTTTCCGTTTCGCAGAACGCGACGGAGAAGATCCGTAACGATCTTTACGGTTCGCTGCAGAAACTTCCGATCCGGTATTTTGACAGCAACACGACCGGCGAGATCATGTCCCGCTTTACGAACGACGTGGACAACATTGAAACCATGCTCAACAACTCGCTGACGTCGCTGGTTTCCGGCGCGATCTCGCTTCTCGGAACGTTCTTCTTTATGATTACCACGAACGTCTGGCTTTCGATCGTTACGATCGTCTTTATCCCGATCTTCGCGAAAGGCGGACAGATGATCGCCAAGCGATCGAGCAAATACTATTCCGGTCAGCAGGCGGCGCTCGGTGCCGTGAACGGCTATATCGAGGAAACGGTTACGGGTGCCAAAGTCGTCAAGGTGTTCAACCATGAGGAAACCTGCACCGAAGAATTCGGAATGCTGAACGATGACCTGCGCGATAAGCAGTTCAAAGCGCAGTTCTACGGCGGAATCATGGGCCCGATCATGGGGAACACCAGCCAGGTCGCGTTTGCGATCACGGTCGGTCTCGGCGGTATTCTGATCGCGACCAGCAGTTTCGGAGCGGGCGACCTGACCGTTTTTGCGAACTACTCCAGACAGTTCTCGATGCCGATCAATATGCTGTCGCAGCAGACCAGCACGATTTTTGCGGCACTTGCCGGCGCGGAACGCGTCTTCGGCATTATGGATATGGATCCCGAAACGCCCGACGCCGCGAACGCTTCCGCGATGCCCGATATGAAAGGTTACGTGGAACTCAAAGACGTTACGTTCGGCTATGTGCCGGATAAAACGATCTTAAAGCACATTTCCCTTTACGCGAAGCCCGGTCAGAAGATCGCTTTCGTCGGCTCCACCGGTGCCGGTAAAACGACGGTTACGAACCTGTTGAATCGCTTCTACGATATTGATTCCGGCGAGATCACGATCGACGGTGTCAACATCAAAGAGATCCGACGCGACGTGCTTCGCAAGAATATCGCAATGGTATTGCAGGACACGCATCTGTTTACCGGAACGGTCATGGATAACATTCGTTACGGACGTTTGGACGCGACCGATGAGGAAGTGATCGAAGCGGCAAAAACCGCCTACGCGCACTCCTTTATCACGAAACTTTCGAACGGCTATCAGACGATGATCGAAGGCGACGGCGCAAACCTCTCACAAGGACAAAGACAGCTTTTGAATATTGCGCGCGCCGCGCTTTCCAAAGCGCCGATCCTCGTCCTTGACGAAGCGACTTCCTCGGTCGATACCCGAACGGAACGGCATATCGAACGCGGTATGGACTCGTTGATGACCAACCGCACCACCTTTGTGATCGCGCACCGTCTTTCGACGGTTCGGAACGCCAACGCGATCATGGTGTTGGAACACGGGGAGATCATTGAACGCGGCAGCCATGAAGATCTGCTTGCACTCGGCGGAAGGTATTACGAACTTTACACCGGTAAACGCGAACTTGACTGACAATCGAATAAAAAAAGACGGTCGAATCGGAGAAACCCTCTGATTCGGCCGTTTTTCGTTTGCTGCCGAACTTAATAGATCGGATATTTTGCGCAAAGCTCGCGTACCTGATCGCAAACGCGCTTTTTGCGATCGTCATAGTTTTCGATCACGTCGGCGATCAGTCCGCCCACGATCTTCATCTCGGCTTCCTTGAAGCCGCGCGTCGTAACGGCGGGCGTACCGATCCGGAGTCCGCTTGTAACACTCGGGCGTTCGGGATCGAACGGGATCGCGTTTTTGTTTGCCGTGATATGCACGGAATCAAGACGCTGCTCCAATTCTTTGCCCGTGATTCCCGTGTCAAGCAGATTGAGCGTCATCAGGTGGTTGTCGGTGCCTCCCGAAACGATCGAGATGCCGCGGGATTGCAGCGTTTTGCAGAGTTCGGCGGCGTTCAAAACGATCTGCTTTCCGTACTGCTTGAACTCGTCGGTCATCGCTTCTCCGAGCGCGACGGCCTTGCCTGCGATAATGTGCATCAAAGGACCACCCTGCGTGCCGGGGAAAATTGCCTTGTCGATCTGCTTTGCGAATTGTTCTTTGCAAAGGATCATGCCGCCGCGGGGGCCGCGGAGCGTTTTGTGCGTCGTGGTCGTAACGATATCCGCGTAAGGAACGGGAGAGGGATGAACACCCGCCGCAACAAGTCCCGCAATGTGTGCCATATCGACCATGAGAAGCGCGCCGACCTCGTCGGCGATTTCTCTGCACCGTGCGAAATCAATGATTCTGGAGTAGGCGCTTGTGCCGACGACAATGCGCTTCGGACGGCATTCCTTTGCGATCTTCTCCATTTCGTCGTAGTCGATCCGTTCGGTTTCTCGGTCAACGCCGTAAGGGACGACGTGGAAGTATTTTCCGGAAATATTGACAGGCGAGCCGTGCGAAAGATGACCGCCCTGTGCGAGATTCATACCCATAACGGTGTCGCCGGGCCGAAGAAGCG
>JAGHTH010000204.1 GCA_018065365.1 Candidatus Coliplasma caballi | reverse complement strand
GCCAACTTCGTCGCGTTGCGCAAGGTCGAAAGACGGTGCGCGATCGCCACGGTCGTGCGCCCCTTGGAGAGCGCCGCCAGCGCGTCCTGGATCTGCTTTTCGGTCTCGGTGTCCAGAGAGGAGGTCGCTTCGTCCAGAATCAACAACTTCGGATCCCGCAAAATCGCCCGCGCGATCGCGATGCGCTGCTTTTCGCCGCCCGAAAGCGTGTTTCCGCGCGCACCGACGTAGGTATTGTACCCGTCCGGCAGTTTCATAATGAACGAATGCGCGCCCGCCAACTTCGCCGCGCGCAACACCTCGTCGCGCGTCGCACCGGGTTTCGCGTAGGAAAGGTTGGAGTAGATCGTCCCGTTGAACAGGTAATTTTCCTGCAGAACGACGCCGATCTGCGAGCGGTAAGTTCCCGCGTCGTACTCCCGCACGTCGTGTCCGTCGATCAGAAGCTGCCCGTCCGAAACGTCGTACATCCGCATGATCAGGTTGATCGCGGTCGTCTTGCCGACGCCGCTTCTGCCCACGAAACCGACGAAATCGCCGGGGTGGATCTGCAGATCAAGGTGCTTCAACACGTAATCGGGCAGGTTGTAACCGAACGACGCGTCCTTGAACTCGATCTCGCCTTTCAGCTCGGTCAGTTCCGCGCCGCCGTCCGCCATGACCGCCGTTTCGTCCAGCACCTCGGACACCTTTGCCATCGAGGTCAGCGAACGCGACAGCATCCGCGGCACGCGCGCAAACCACCGGATCGGCTGATACAGCGTCGCAACGTGTTCCGTAAACTCGGTCATTCCGCCGAGCGTCGCCGTTCCGGCGAGGATCCTGCCGCCCATAAAGAACAGCACGAGGAATTCCCCGACGGACAGCAGAAAGTTGGAAAACGGCGTAACCGCGTTCCAGATCAGTTCGTTTCGTTTGCAGGTGTCGGCGATGCGCTTCGCCAGACGGCAGAACCGCTTGTACTCCCGGTCTTCCGTCCCGAACACCTTGACCTCGCGGATGCCCGAAAAAACGTCGTGCAGCATATCGTTCGCGTCGCTTTCGAGCTGCCACTCCCTGTGGTAAATGCGGTGCGTCAGCTTGTTGACCGCCGAAAACAGCAAAAGCATCAGCGGGATCGGCAGCACGACCAGCAGCGTCAGCTTCCAATCCTCCATCAACAGCATGACCATGATCGCGATCAGCGTTACGGACTGCCGCACCAGATTCGGCACCATGTTGGTCAGGAAATTCCGCAGCCGGTCGGTATCGCCGGACAGCCGCGTGATCAGTTCGCCCGCCGAGCGTCTGTTCAGACCGGTCAGCGAAAGCTCCTGCACCTTTTCAAACAACTTCTCGCGCAGCGTAACGATGATCCGCGCCGACGCTTTGGAAGTGAACAACTGCTGAATACAGCCGAACGCCGCGGAGAGCAATCCGCAGCAGGCGAACAGCACGACCATTTTTCCAAGCCCGCCGACCGTCCCGGGCATAACGTCCGCGGCAGGCGACAGGTATTCGTCGATTATGATGTGCTGCACGCGCGGCGCGATCAACCCGACGGCGACCGTCGCAAGCATGAACAGTCCGCTCGCGACCAGCAGCCAGATCTCCTTTTTCGCAAACCCGCAAAGCCGTAAGACCATCTTCTTTTTATCCGCGCAGCGCGGGCAGACCTGCACCCCTTTCGGAACGGGCTTGCCGCACTTTTTGCACTTCGGGATCTCGGGCTCGGGCGCTTCTCTGCCCTCACGGCGCGCCTGCAGCTGCCCGGTCATCGTTTCAAACGTCGCGCATTGACGCATATCGGAGCGGAACAGCTCCAACGGCTCCCCGTCCTTTTCGGTTTCGACCGAAACCACGCCGACGCCGCGCTCCAGGCGGAACTCGCCGAGTTCGGCGAGCCGGTAAGTACGAACGTCTTCGCCGACGCAGACCGCGAGCGTCTCTTTGTCCGCCGCGCACGCGCCGAAGACCGGCTCGTTTTTCGCGTTGAGGTTGAGGTCAAAGGTCAACTCCGGCTCCGCGCCGAGCGCCGCCTTCGCGCGTTCCCTCGCAGCCGTCTGTTCGGGCGAGTCCTTTATTTTCTTTTTTCGGAGCAAATTCTTCATTCCGAAAACGCCTTCTTTTTTCGTTTACAGGTAGAGTTCGATCTTGCGGTAGCTCTTGGGATCCAGCGCAAGCACGTCGGGGATCTCGTAGCGGTTGCCGTCCACGTCGGTCAGAATGATCCCGTTCTCTCTGTGGTGGAACAGGTTGCGATAGGC
>JAGHTH010000201.1 GCA_018065365.1 Candidatus Coliplasma caballi | reverse complement strand
TGGTGGAGACGAGGGGAATCGGACCCCTGTCCTAAAGCCCATTCCGAAGGTTTTCTCCGAGCGCAGAGGATCATTACATTCCCGATCCTATCCGCGGACCCTCACGCAGATAAGAAAGGTAGCCCCAAAATGCATGACGGAATACGAGGCGCTCTCCCGTGCACGTTCACCGCTCAGTGACGCCATATCCCGGGCCGCGGTACTCCCGGGTATGACGGTAGCCGCGGTTAGGCAGCTACGAGATCGTTGTTAGATCTTGCGTTTAATTTTAAAATTGCACATTTTAAGGAAGTTATGCGCTTCCGCTCGCTTACCCTCGTTCAAAACTCCAGTCGAAACCTTTACGTCCCCATTTCTATCAGTTGTTTTTCCGAAAAGATCTTCATAATTGCTTCCGCGGCATCCGTGATAAACCTGTCAAGCGTTGCAAATGACATATATCGCTGCGGGCGGTCCGGCTCGGTTTGCGGTTCCCGAAACGTATCCGCAACGCGATGAATCTGGTCTTGCAGGCAATCGTCGGGCAAATAGTCCAAAAATACGTTTTCGTACCGTCCGACCTCGCAAAGCATTCTGTATGGCTTGAAATCGGGATGCTCTTTTGCAAACACAAAGTCGGCGTTGATCCAATCTCCCTTCATGGAATAGGTGTCGTTCTTCCAACGCTCCGAATTGGCATCCACCAACGGATTGACCAGCCCTTCCACAAAGAAAGTATCCGTCAGTATATGCGCGAGATAACCCAGATAGAACGCACGCTTTTCCGCATCCGGCTCCTCTTTCAGATAGGCATCCGCAAAAAGCAGGTTGCTTTCCAACCGAACAGGGTGCTTTTTATGCCAATGCGTCGTCTGCTTGGACGGCAGATACTTAAACGGTGCAATCTCCACACCGCTGTCCGGCGCGATGCTTCCGACATAAAACGGCAATTCCGGAACCTGCAATCCCGCTTTCATCATCGCATCGGCGATACGCAGGTGCGTCATCCAGAATGCCATCAATCGGCTCCCCTTTCCATATCGCGTTCTCTTGTTTTCTTTGCCTCCGATTCGCGCTTGTCGTACAGTTTTTTGCCGCGGCAGAGCCCGATCTCCATTTTTGCCCATTTTCCGCGGAAATAGACGGACAGCGGGACGAGCGTATACCCTTTCTGTCCGACCAACCCGAACAGCCACATGATCTCCCGCTTGTGCATCAGCAGCTTCCGCACGCGATAGGGATCGCGGTTGAAGATGTTCCCCTGCTCGTACGGGCTGACGTGCATCCCGCAAACGACGAGTTCCCCGTTCTCGATCCGGCAGAACGAGTCCTTGAGGTTGACCGCGCCTTTGCGGATCGACTTGACTTCGGTACCCGTTAAGGACAGCCCGACTTCATATTTGTCGTCCACGAAATAGTCGTGATATGCTTTTTTGTTTTGTGAAACGATCTTGACCATTTCGCCCATCGGCTGCCACCTCACTTTCACAGGAGTTGTATTATACCATATTCTTTTTCAAAAATCAAGAGCAAAAATTGTCCGGAAGCAAGGTTTTCCGTCGGAATCGTTGTCGGCGGAGGCAACAAACCCGTCTTCTGTCTTTTCGTAACGCAGCGTCAGCGTGTCCCCCTCTACCGCCTCACGTTCAAACAGGATGCAAACGGTGCGGATGCGTTTTCCGCCTAAGTCGATCGGCGCGTCGTCCAGCGCGAGATCGGAATACACGCAGTTGTTGAGGTGGCGGTTTTCGTCCGTCTGTGTCAAATAGATCTTGCGCTTCGATTCGCGGGATGGCGTTCCCGCAAGCGAGATCCGACGCGGGATCGGCGGGTATTCTTCCGTAATTTCCGAAGACGGAATCTCAAAGCGCAGTTCGGACGGGCGCAAAATCGAACGGGTCTGAAAATTGAGAAGCACCCACCGGCTGTCCGCCGTCATGACGCGTTCGCCGTTCCGATACGCCTCAAACGAACGAAACCAGGTAACGCCCTCGACTTTGTACGGAAACGTTTTCAAAAGCAGTTCGTCGCCGTCCCGGATCTCCGACAGAAAATCCATGCGGAGTCGGGTGATCACGAACACCATGGATTGTTCGCGCATCGCTTCGTAGGTCGCTCCGTAGGCGGCGATATCGTCGCGGGCGATCTGCTGCATATACCGCTGCATCGCCGACGGCTTGACGCTGCCGTCCGGCAGCACGTCGTAACTGCGGATCCGGATCATTTCTTCACGCATGGCGGTGTCCTCCCTTTTACTGATGCTCTTTGGACAGCGGGTTTGCGTCCATGGCATCCGCTAATTTTTTGTCGGAAACGTGGGTGTAGATCTGCGTCGTGGTCAGTTGTTCGTGGCCGAGAATGTCTTTCAGCACGCGAATGTCCACGTCCCCGTTGTTATACATAAGTGTCGCTGCCGTGTGGCGCAATTTATGGGTGGAATATCCTTTTCCGTCCAGACCGGCAAGTTTGAGCTGCCTGCCGACGATCCATTGCACCGTTTTGTTGGAGATCCGGTTGCCTCTTCCCGACAAAAACAGCGCGTTTTTATCCTTGATCGGATGATCGCCTTTTCTGCCGATCTGTTCGCGGACGGTCAGGTACTCCCGGATCGCGTCGCGGCAGGCGGCGTTTAAGTAGATCGTGCGCTGCTTGTTGCCTTTTCCCGTTACGACCAGCTTCCGAAGATCGCTGCTGATGTCGGAAAGGTTGATCCCGACCAGTTCGGAAAGACGCATCCCGCAGTTCAGAAA
>JAGHTH010000136.1 GCA_018065365.1 Candidatus Coliplasma caballi | reverse complement strand
TTATCAACCCGAAGACAATATCTTCGCAACATATAGTGTTGCTGATAAAGAAACTCGGTACGCGAACTTTATTCTTATAAGTTGGAGTTATAATTTTCCTTTTACCGGCGTTATAGAATACTATTCGTATAGTTTGGAGAGTCCAAATTTTATCGTAGAACCAAATGTCGAAAACACTGTTTGGTTTAAGAGCTCTTTTGATTACCAAACGGAAATTTTTGTTGTTGAAAATACAGAAATTGAAGTGATTTTTTCTTCTGCATTTAAAAGTGACAAAATTAACACAGCTCCAACGAAAGATAGTGTTCAAACATTTTTTTGGTACGCCAAATCATACCCTTCTTTACGAACCCAAGTAAACATTTTCAGTATAGATGGTATTTACTATCTGAAAATACCTAATATGGATGAAATCTATCGAATTTCAGATGATTTCTTGAGTTTGCTGATTGCTAATGAAGTCATCCTCGCAAATTAAGTATTTTCCTCTCCAACTAATCTAATTCTATTTAAAGCGCAATTGATTGCTATGTTTAATCATTCAGTCTTGAATGTTAAATGACATAAAACATATAATGTTTTCAGCCGCACTTTCGGGTGCGGCTGTTTTTTATTTCTTTTACACAGGTTCTTTTTTGGAAAGGTTTCCCCCCGGGGCAAAAAACTCCCTATAACAACAGCATCAAGAGGGGGATCGTGAGGAAGCAGAGCAGCGTGCTGGTCAGCAGGCAGTTCGCGGAGAACGACGACTCTCCCCGGTACATTTCGGACAGCGAAAGGATGACCGAAGCGCAGGGTACGGACGAAGCAACGAGCACGACCGAGCGGATCGAGTCTGCGACGGGGAGCAGCGAAGCGTTCCCAGACGCGAACAGCGGATAGGCGACGAGTTTGAGCAGCGGCGCGAAGAACGCGCGCTTGAACAGGAACAGGTCGCGCAAGGGCGCGGACGCGAGGCGGATCCCGAGGATGAACATACAAAGCGGGGTGGTCATGTTGCCGATGTTCGTAACGGCGCTGATCAGCGGCGCGGGCAGGACGTTTTTCAGCCCGAACAGGAAGCACGGGATCGCAAAGAGCAGTCCGAACGTCGTCGGGTTGCAGAGCAGCGAGCGCACCGAAATGTATTTGCGGTTGCCCGTGATGAAAAAGGTGCCGACCGTGAACGCGAGCAGGTTCATCGAGAGCATATACATGACGATGTAGCAGGCGACTTCCGGAACGTCCGGCAGCAGTGCGCGGGCGAGCGGCGCGCCGAAAAAGCCGACGTTGCCCATGGTCGAGGAGATCACGAGGACGCGGTTGCGGGCGTCTTGCCTGTCGCGGCAGAGCAGATAGACGAGCGCCATGAACGCCGACTGCGTGAACAGCGTCAGCAGGCAGAAGATGCCCATATTTACCAGAATTTCCGGATCAAAATCGAGCGTCAGGAACATCGAAATTTCCAGAAACGGCGTTCCGATGTAAACGAGGATCGCGGAAAGGGTGGGAAGGTGGTCTTCGGTCGCTTTGTTCATCTTGCGGACCACGAAGCCCGGGACGAGATAGAACAGCGTAACGAGGACATTGACCAGCGCGACGGAAAAACTTTCCATGTGGCGCTCCTTTCAGTTTTTGTTGCCGTGGATCGGGGCGGGGATTCTGCCGCCGCGCAGGATGAATTTTTCCGAGGACGGCGTATGCACCGCCATGATCGGCGCTTTGCCGAGCAAGCCGCCGAATTCGACTTCGTCGCCGACGGTTTTTCCGGGAACGGGGATCACACGGACGGCGGTGGTTTTGTTGTTGACCATGCCGATCGCGGCTTCGTCCGCAATGATCGCGCTGATCGTGGACGCGGGCGTATCGCCCGGAACGGCGACCATGTCGATCCCGACCGAGCAGACGGCGGTCATGGCTTCCAGCTTGTCGAGACAGAGCGTTCCGCTTGCCGCGGAAGCGATCATTCCTTCGTCTTCGCTGACGGGGATAAAGGCGCCGGAGAGTCCGCCGACCGCCGAGCAAGCCATCATGCCGCCTTTTTTGACGGCGTCGTTGAGCAGGGCGAGACAGGCGGTCGTTCCGTGGGTGCCGACCTGCGTCAGCCCCATCGTTTCGAGAATGCGCGCGACGCTGTCGCCGACCGCGGGCGTGGGGGCGAGGGAAAGATCGACGATGCCGGGGTTTGCGTGCAGGCGGGAGGCCGCTTCCGCCGCGATCAGCTGTCCGACACGCGTGATCTTGAACGCGGTGCGCTTGATGATCTCCGCGACCTCGGTCAGATCGGCGTCTTCCGCGTTTTGCAGGGCGTGGAAAACGACGCCGGGGCCGGAAACGCCGACGTTGATGACGCGGTCGGCTTCGCCGATGCCGTGGAACGCGCCCGCCATGAACGGATTGTCCTCGACCGCGTTGCAGAACGCGACGAGTTTGGCGCAGCCGAAGCCGCCTTTGTCGGCGGTCAGCGCGGCGGTGCGAAGTATGATGTTCCCCAAGTCGCGCACGGCGTCCATGTTGATGCCGGAACGCGTCGTGCCGACGCCTACCGACGCGCAGAGCAGGTCGGTGGAAGCCAGCACTTCGGGGATGCTGTTCAGAAAGGATCGCTCGCTGTCGGTCATGCCTTTGTGGACGAGGGCGGAATAGCCGCCGAGAAAGTCCACGCCGACGGTTTTTGCCGCACGGTCAAGCGCGGCGGCGAGCAGCGGCTCTTTGCCGGAGAAAGAAGCGGTCAAAAGCGATACGGGCGTAACCGAAACGCGCTTGTTGACGATCGGGATGCCGTACTCGACGGCGAGGGCGTTCCCCGTTTTGACGAGATGCTCGGCGTCGCGGCAGACTTTGTCGTAAATCGCGTCGGCGGTCGCTTCCGCCGTGGCGCGAATGCAGGGGAGCAGAGAAATTCCCATCGTAATGGTGCGGACGTCGAGGTGTTCTTTCTGCACCATGTGGACGGTTTCCAGAATGTTTTGATTATTGATCATGCGGCACCTCAAAGATCGACGTCGTGCATGGCGTTGAAAATGTCCTCGTGCTGCAAATAGATCGAAACACCGATCTCATCGCCGAGGGTTTTTGCGTCGCCGACCAGCTCCGCGAGGGTTTCGCCGCAGCGGGAGAGGTCGATCAGCATGATCATGGTAAACTGCCCCTGCAGAATGGTCTGGCTGATGTCTTCGATGTTGCAGCCGCGGTCTGCCAAGAAGGTGCTGACTTTTGCGATGATGCCGGGTTTGTCTTTGCCGATGACGGTCAGAATGGCTTTCATAGAGGTACCCTTTCGTGCGTTCGTGATTGCCTTTGATTATACTTTCTTTTGGCGGCGTTGTCAAGAGAAAACCGGTTTTTCAAAAAAATCGACGGAAAATCTCTTGACAAGGGACAAAAAGTGTGTTAGAATAAATCAATCCATGAGGGAGTAGCACTGCGGCAGTCCGCAGATGGCAAGCCAACAATCCCGGCACGGAGCGGCTCGCGTTCGTGTCTGGTTTGCCGTGAATAGTTGATTGCAAGACTCATGTATGGCTTTTTACGGTCGTGCATGGTCTTTTTTTGAGAGAAAAAGAGGAAAAGATCGGCACGGCGCCGATCATTTTTGTTTTGGAGGGCGATAATAGAATGTGGAATTTCGCGTTCTTTGCGGAAAATATTCTGCTGGGCGTCGGACTTGCCATGGACGCGTTCGCGGTTTCGATGGCGAACGGGCTGCAGGAGCCGGGCATGAAAAAGCGCAAAATGCTCGGAATGGCCGGCGTGTTCGGGCTGTTCCAGATGTTGATGCCGCTGGTGGGCTGGCTCTGCGTTCATACGCTCGTGGAAGCGTTCACAAAATTTGAGCCGTTCGTTCCGTGGATCGCGTTCGCGCTGCTCGCGTACATCGGCGGGAAGATGATCTTTGAGGGTGCGCACGGCGAAGACGAGCCGGGAAAGGCGGCGGTCGGAATCTGGGCGCTGCTGGTGCAGGGCGTGGCGACCTCGATCGACGCGCTGTCCGTCGGGTTTACGATCGCGGAGTACGATTTCGTGCAGGCGTTCGTCGCGGCGCTGCTCATCGGCGTGGTTACCTCGGTCATCTGTGTCGCCGGCGTGAAGCTGGGCAGAAAGTTCGGGGTGGCGCTGGCAGGCAAAGCAAACATTCTCGGCGGCGTGATCCTGATCGCGATCGGGTTGGAAATTCTGATTACCGGGCTTATATAAAAGGGAAAAGGAGAAAAGAAGGATGCTGGTACCTGTTTTACTGTTCGCCGTCGGGCTCGTCCTGCTCATCAAGGGCGGGGATTGGTTTGTGGACGGCGCTTCGGGCGTGGCAAAGCGGTTTCACGTGCCGGAATTGCTGATCGGTGCGACGGTCGTTTCGATCGGAACGACGCTGCCGGAGGTCATGGTTTCGTCGATCTCGGCGGTAAAAGGCATCGGCGGCGTGGCGTACGGCAACGCGGTCGGCTCGGTCATCTGCAACACGGCGCTGATCGCGGCGCTGACCATTGCGATCCGTCCCGCGCCGGTGGATCGGGACACGTTCAAAACGCCGGTGTATTTCTTCTTCGGCGCGGCGATTCTGTATTTCACGGCGGCGTATTTCTTCTCGTTTACGCGCACCGTCGGGGTGCTGCTGCTGGCGATTTTTGCGGTGTATATGACCGTAACGATCCTGCAGGCAAAAAAGGA
>JAGHTH010000144.1 GCA_018065365.1 Candidatus Coliplasma caballi | reverse complement strand
CTTCGGCACTCTGTGATCGACTGTGTCAGGAAGTGCAGACCGCAAACCGAAAATTTTTATAGAAAAAGATATTATGAAAACGCTGGAGACAATCCGGCGTTTTCTTCTTTATACAGCTAAAGCGGTTTGCTTTGAACGAAACGAACCTCTCGACGTACATCAGTACGCCTTCGGATTCGTTTCGTCCAATCTGAATCTCCCTGACGCAGTCTCCGGCTGGAAATATGTCGAGGTGGGTGCAAAAATAAGTTGAGACATACGGAAAAAGGTCTCCGGCTGGTTACAGACCAAGGTCTCCGGTCGGTAGTATGCCAAGGTGGGTGCCAAAAAAGAAATTACTTTGCTTCGGAAAGGGATAAAAAGGGGTGTGGAGAGGGAGAGGAAGGAGATTTTGGGGAAATTGACAAAAATGTGAGGGTATTTTACGAAGAAAATGCGGGGAGAGTCGTCATTTTGACGAAAAGGGAGGGAAAGAGCGGGCGGCGGAGGTTTGGAGGGGCGAGTGAGGCGGGAACGGAGAGGCGGGGAAAACGGCGGGAAACACAAGATATGGTGGAAATGTGGAAAGAAATGTGCATAACTTGTGGTTTGCGGCGAAAGCGCGGAAAATTGCAAAAATGCAGGAAATTGGAATGAAAATGCAAGAAAAATGCAAAATTCGGGAGAAAAGCGTGGAAAAACAGCAAAACAGCGAGGGAAAAAGCAAAAGGCGAAGTGATTTTTATGCAAAAGGACTACAAAAAAATGAGCGAGAGGTATTGACACCATAAACTTTTTGTGATAAAATATTCGCATTCAATATGGATAGTGGGGGAATAGCCAATCGGTGGGCGACGCCAACGCTTCCGTAGAGAACAAAAATCGAATCAAAAAAGAACAAAATACTCAAAAGGAGAGAAAAAACATGAAAAAAATCCTGTGCCTGATGCTGGCGCTCGTCATGGTTTTTGCAATGGTTGCTCTTGCATCCTGCGGCAAAGATCCTGAAAACACCAGCTCTGCAGCGGAGACCTCCGAAACCTCTGAAACCGAATCCAAGCTGATCGGTTCCGGTACCGCTGAAGATCCCTATCGTTTCAAAGGGGATTACACCTACACGGATTCCGTTACCACTCTGGCAACGAACTGGAACAACCTGACCTATGAGACGAACGATGATGCTTACCCGGCAGACTATGTCCGCTGCGGTCTGTACACCTTCGTTTTCAACGATGCAGGTCTGTATCCCGTTGAAGGCAGAGATCCGTTCGACAGCTACAAGATCATCCCTGAAATGGCAGCGGCTGAGCCCGTTGACGTTACCAAGGAAGTCAGAGCTGCTGACAACAACAAGTACGGCATTCCGGAAGACGTTGATTCCGGTTACGCGTACAAGATCGCGCTGAACCAGAACGCTTGCTTCCAGGACGGCAAGGCGATCAAAGCAGAAGACTATGTCAAATCCATGGACATCCTTCTGAACCCGGATTACAGAAACTACCGTGCAACCGACTACTACAGTGGTTCCCTCTCGATCGCAGGCGCTGAAGCACGTGCGAACTCCGGCCACAACAAGTATGCGGAGAACGGCCTGATGGAGACTCCTCTGACGCTCGCTGACCTGACTCTGAACGACGACGGTGTTTACTGCGACGCGCAGGGCCGTGAGATCTACGTTGCAATTTCCGCAAACGTTGCCGACTGGCTCGGCGGCGACTCCCTGAAATACTACGTTGAGAACTACGGCGACAAATACTTCAACCTCGAACATTGGGAAGAACTCGCAGCGAAAGAGAACGCTGACGGTTACGCTCCTCTGACCGAGGAAACCTACGCTTGGCACGTTTCCGTTATTGCTACGGAAGCTTGGGGCGAGGATGAAACCAACGCACCCGGTTACTGGTTCGTTTGCACCGGTAAATACGATGAAGTTGAATTCGAAGACGTCGTCGGCTGCTACGCTTCCGGCGAATACGAAATCACGATCGTTCTGTCCAAGTCCCTGAAGGGCTTCTACCTGCTGTACAGCTTGACCGGCAACTGGCTCGTTGATACCACCCTGTACGAAGCAAACCTCACTCCTTCGGGCGAGACCTACGTTTCCACCTACTGCACTTCCGTTGAAACCACCAACTCCTATGGTCCTTACAAGCTCACCTCTTATCAGACCGATAAGCAGATGGTGTTTGAGAAGAACGAGAAATGGTGGGGCTGGACCGACGGCAAACACGTTTACGTCGATCCCGAAGACGGCAAATACTATCAGATGTATCAGACCACCAAGGTTACCTGCGACGTCGTTGCTGAAGCTTCCGCTCGTAAAGAGCTGTTCCTGAAGGGCGACATGATCACCTACGGTCTGCAGGCAGAAGACTACGAGGCATACGGCAAGTCCGAATACCTCTACGCTACTCCTTCGGAGACCATCTTCTTCCTGATCCTCAACGGCTGCAAGTCGGCTATCGAAACCCGTGAAGCAGCGGAAGACTTCGACCAGACCACCACCGACCTCCAGTCGATGACTCTGCTCTCCTTCCGTAAAGCAATGGCAGTTACCTACGATAAGGAAGACTTCGCTTCTACCGTTTCTCCTGCTCGTAAGGGCGGCTACGGTATCATCGGCGAGAACTACATCTACAATCCGGATACCTGCGCACGTTACCGTGATTCCGAACAGGGTATGCAGGCGCTCTGCGACTTCTACTCTGTTGACACTTCCAAGTACGCTTCTCTGAAGGAAGCCGTTGATTCCATCACCGGTTACGATCCCGATGCTGCAAAGAAGCTGTATCAGCAGGCATACGAAGAAGCACTCGCAGCGGGCTACATCACCGATAACGACGGCGACGGCAAGTCCGACCAGACCGTGCTGATCACCTACGCGGTTTCTTCTGACTCTGAATTCATGACCAAGACCATGAACTACCTCAACGAAAACGTTGACAAGGCAGACGCGGGCACCGGTTTTGAAGGCAAGATCAAGTTCCAGAAGT
Source organism: Candidatus Coliplasma caballi (assembly GCA_018065365.1). Taxonomy (GTDB): domain Bacteria; phylum Bacillota; class Clostridia; order Oscillospirales; family CAG-382; genus Coliplasma; species Coliplasma caballi. The sequence goes on along the minus strand of JAGHTH010000144.1, from coordinate 7,575 downwards.
CCGCTGAACTCAACACCACTTGGTCCACCAAGCTGAAGGCCGGCGAAGTTGACACCTGCCTTGCAGGTTGGTCCGGCTCCGCTCTGGATCCGTTCAGTCTGACTGACCTCTACGTCAGCCCTGCTTACCAGTACGACGCAAAATGGTTCAACGCTGACGCTACCATGCTGACCCTGACGATCGACGGCAAGGAGATCACCATGGACATTCACAGATGGTCCGATGCTCTGAACGGCGCTGTCCGTACCGACGACGCAGGCGTTGATCACAACTTCGGCGATGGTCAGACCTCCGTTGAGAACCGTCTGGCTATCCTCGCAGGCATCGAAGGCAAGATCCTCGAAACCTACGACTATCTGCCCGTTCTGCAGGATGCTTCCAAGTTCCTGCTCTCCAAGAAGGTCTTCTACGTTGTGGAAGAGTACAACCCGATCTGCGGCCGTGGCGGCATGACCTACATGCGTTACAACTACGACGATGCTGAATGGGCTGAATTCTGCAAGAACGCAGACAACCTCAAGTATTAATTTGAGTTAACCCTTCGGGCATACCGAACAATGAATTGCCGAGGCGGGTTTTCCTGCCTCGGCAATTTTCCCTATTTGATTTGAAACGGCGTATTCTTGAAACCGCGCCGCTGATCCCGCGCGGAGCGGTCAAAAAGGAAAAGATTCCGGGGAAAGCAGCCCGGACTTACGGCGAAAGCGCCGTTTGAAACATTCATATCCCCCGCAAATTTTCGTCGGAAGGAAGTAATTGGTATGATAAAATACACTCTTCAGCGACTCGGACTGATGCTGTTGACGCTTTTCGTCATCACGCTTGTCTGTTTCGTTCTGATCCGTATGCTGCCGCAGCCGGTCGTTCAGCCCGGAGATCCCCATCAGGCGATCCTGGAAGAACGTATGGAAGCAATGGGCTACGGAAAACCCTATTTGGAACAGTTTGGAATGTTCTTGAGGGACATTTTTACCAAATTTGACTGGGGCGTCAGCTTCAAAAACTACGTCGGACGTCCCGTAACGGAGATCTTCGTGGAGAAGATGCCTCCGACGTTGTTGGTCAACCTGTATTCGATCGTTCTCGCGATCCCGATCGGTATCATTCTCGGTATCTGGGCGGCGCTTCGCAAGAACAGTTGGATCGACCACACGATTTCCACTTTGACAATGGTCTGTATTTCGGTGCCGTCGTTCGTGTACGCGTCGTTGATACAGTATTTCTTGTGTTTCAAGTTAGATTGGTTCCCGATTCTGATGAAAGCCGGCACGGATTATTTTTCGTGGCCGATGTTCCGCAGTATGATCCCCGCGGTGCTGGCGTTGTCGTTCGGTACGATCGCCGGCTTTACCCGTACCACCCGCGCCGAGCTGACCGAAGTGCTGACGAGCGAGTTCATGCTCCTTGCCAGAACGAAAGGGCTGACCAAGACGCAGGCGACGGTCCGCCACGCGCTCAAAAACTGCATGGTCGTCGTTCTGCCGTCGATTTTCGGCTCTTTCATCAGCATTCTGTCGGGTTCTCTGATTATTGAGAAAATTTTCTCGATCCCGGGCTTGGGCGACTTCTATCTGAATTCGATCACGGCTCTGGACTACAACATCTTCATGCTGGACACCTGTTTCTACACGACGATCGGCCTTTTGGCTGCCGTGGTCGTGGACGTGAGCTACGGCTTTATTGATCCTCGTATCCGCATGGGATCGAAGAAATAAGGAACGGAGGGCAAACAGATGGAAAATTACGAACGCATTCCGGCAGAAAAATTTGCCTTCGTTCAAGCGGATCAGATCCTGCACGACAAAAAACTGCAGACCAAGGCGAGAAGTTATTTTGCGGACGCGATGATCCGTTTCCGCAAAAACAAATCGTCCGTCGTCGCGGCGTTTATTCTGGCGTTTCTGATCCTGTTCGCGCTGATCGTTCCGATCGTTTCGCCGTACAGCATCAAGGACAAAGACCCGAACGGTCTTTACACCAGCTTTGCGCCTTACGTTCCGGCGATCGCCGAGAAGAAACTTGGGATCTTCGACGGCGCGTATTCCCCCGATTCCGCCAACGAGTACGCTTTTGCGGGCTACAAGGCGATCGGGATCGAAACGGGCATGGATCCGATCATTTCGATCGACAGCACCACGAGCAACTACGAGATCATCCGTGGGCAGAAGGTCGAAAAGAAGTTCTACAAACTGACGGTCAACCAGTATTTCAGCAAGGGCATCATCGTGCGTACGTTCAGCCGTGCGCAATACGACGAGATCCTGGCATGGCAGAACGAATCCGGCATTCGCGTCATTTATCCGTGGGTCGAAAGCTCGGACATCTGCGGCATGACCGGTCGTGAGGCGGAGAATACCTGGTACAAGGTCAAGGATGAGACCGGCAAACCGGAGTACGACGCAAACGGCGACTTTATTCCCGCGTACAGCACCGACAAGACGATCGAGGCGTGGGAATACACCGGCAAGCGCTTTGAGAGCGACGACGGCTCGTATATTTACGCGCGCGGCAAAGCAAAGGACGAGAGCGGAAAGTACACGTCCTGCCAGCTGCGTATCTGCTACTACAACTACTACATTTTCAAAATGGGACACGAGCCGAGCTACGTGTTCGGTACCGATTCCTACGGACGCGACCTGTTCACCGCGATCGGCTGCGGCGCGCGTTTCTCGCTGATCTTTGCGCTGATCGTTTCGGTCATCAATATGTTCATCGGCGCGATCTACGGCGCGATCATGGGTTACTACGGCGGTGTCGTGGACTTGATCATGGACCGTATCATTGATATTCTGGACGGTCTGCCTTTCATCGTTTGTACGACGCTGTTCCAGCTGCACCTGGCGCAGAAGGTCGGCGTGGTGCCGGCGTTCCTGTTCGCGTTCGTGCTGACGGGCTGGACGGGCATGGCTTCGCTGGTCAGAAAGCAGTTCTACCGTTTCAAAGGGCAGGAATACGTCATGGCGGCGAAGACGCTGGGCGCTTCCGACAAGCGCTTGATCTTCAAGCACATTTTCCCGAACTCGCTGGGCACGATCATCACGAGCTGCGCGCTCATTATCCCGGGCGTTATCAGTTCCGAGACCAACCTGACCTATTTGGGCATTATCAACCTCGCCGACTTTTCGGGTACGTCCATCGGCGAACTGATGGCGCTCGGTCAGGCGGGTTATATGTCGCACCCGCATTCGCTGTTCTTCCCCGCGCTGTTCGTGTCGCTGCTGCTGATCTGCTTCAACCTGTTCGGCAACGGTCTGCGCGACGCATTCAACCCGTCTAACAGAGGAGTGGAGGACTGACATGGAAAAGAAACTGCAAGTCAAAGATCTGACGATCTCTTTCCGCACGACGAACGGAAAAGTGCAGGCGGTGCGCGGCATCAATTTCGACCTTGCGAAAGGCGAAACGCTGGCGATCGTCGGCGAGTCCGGCTCGGGTAAATCCGTTACGTCCAAAGCCGTTCTGGGCATTCTTGCCGGCAACTCCATCGTGGAGGGCGGCGAGATCATCTACGACGGAAAAGATCTGCTCAAAATTTCCGAGGAAGAATTCCACAAACTCCGCGGCGACAAGATCGCGATGATCTTCCAGGACCCGATGTCGTCCTTGAACCCGATCGTCCGCATCGGCAAACAGTTGACCGAGGCGATGATCTTAAAGGGCAAGGCAAGACAGAAGGAAAACCGCAAAAACTTCAACACGACGCTCGAACTCGTCCGCAAGGCGATGATCGAGGCGGTCGCGAAGGGCGATTCCGCCAAAGCGTCGGAACTGACCGCAAAATGTAAGAAATTCGACCAGTTTGAATACAAGCATCTCGAGTTGGAGAACGCCTACAACGCCGCGCACGAAGCAGCGATTGAGGTGGCGGACGACATTGAGCCGCTGGTGTTCGAATTGGAAAAGAAGGCGGCGAAAGACCTTCGCTACCGTCTGAATACCATTGCGTCGCAGGCGAAACAGACGTTCCATACCTACGTGATCGCGAAGGACAGAAACCGCGTGATCACGCTGGCCGATTCGCTGAGCGCGCTCAACAACCCCAAAAAGTACGGCGAGGATCTTCCCGAACTGCGCGCGGCGCTGACCGAATTGCGTGAGATCATGCTTTCGGCAAGCAACCGCCCGGTTCCGAACTTCTTCACGATGGGCTATTACGTTACCTTCGTGAACAAGCTGCTGCCCGATATGCACATCGAGGAACTGAACGCGTTCATGCGCAAAAAGCTGGACGAAGATTTCATGCTCGACTTTATCGACAACGTCAAGGCGGCGCTGATTTGGTCCGCGACGAACGCGGACGCCGCGAAGCGTGAGGCGATCACCTCTTTGAGAAGCAACCGCGCCCTGTTTGAAAAGGAAGACCTTGACAAAGCGGCGTGCAAGCAGGCGATCAAAGAGATGAGCGCGGTCGTGAGCCGTTCGATCGACAAGCTTGAACTCGTCAAGGACAGCTTTGCTTACACCTTCGAAAAGGGCATGAACGGCGACCTGGACAAGTATTTCGAGTCGATCGGCAAGAACGCCAAAGAGGAAAAACGGTTTGCGAGACAGACCGCGAAGCACGAAGCGAAGACCGCGAAAGGCAAAGAGCCCGATTGGACGGTCGTTCCGGCTTCGATCACGAATCTGGAACTCGTCCGCAAGAATATGCTCGCGCAGATCGACCGTCTGGCAGACCACTACGAAGAAGTGCTTTCGACGCGCGCGAGCCGTGATTTCGACGCGGAAGCCGTGGCGGTCATCGACTACCTCAAGGCGTGCGCTGGCGGTGTGGTCAAAAAGGTTACCAAGCGTATGGCAAAGGCAAGAGCGATCAAGCTGATGGGCGAGGTCGGTATTCCCGAGCCGAGAAAGAGATATACCCAGTATCCGTTCGAATTTTCGGGCGGTATGCGGCAGAGAATCGTCATCGCGATCGCGTTGGCGGCGGATCCGGACATTCTGATCTGCGACGAGCCGACGACCGCGCTGGACGTAACCATTCAGTCGCAGATCCTCGAACTGATCAACAAGCTGAAAGCGGAGCGCAACCTCTCCATTATCTTCATTACCCACGACTTGGGCGTCGTTGCCAACATGGCAGACCGTATCGCCGTGATGTACGCGGGCAAGATCGTGGAGTACGGTACGTCGCGCGACGTGTTCTATGAGTCCGCGCATCCTTATACCTGGGCGCTGCTGTCCTCGATGCCCGATCTGGACACCAAGGAGAAACTCGACGCGATCCCCGGTACGCCTCCGGATATGCTGTATCCGCCGGTCGGCGACGCGTTTGCGGCGAGAAACAAGTACGCGATGCAGATCGACTTTGAGAAGCAGCCGCCGATGTTCAAGATCAGCGAGACGCATTCCGCGGCGACCTGGCTGCTGCACCCCGACGCTCCGAAGGTTGAGCGCCCGAAGATCATTACGGAACGGATTGCCCGCATGGAAGCAAAGCGAAAGGAGAGCGCAAACGATGGAGAATAATGAAGTATTGCTCCGCGTTGAGCATCTCTGCCAATATTTCGGCACGACCAAAGCCGTGGACGACGTCAGTTTTGACATCAGAAAGGGCGAAGTGTTCGGTCTGGTCGGCGAGTCCGGCTGCGGAAAGACCACGACGGGACGTTCGATCATCAAGCTGTACGACATCACTTCCGGCAGCGTGTATTTCAAAGGCATCCGCATTGCCGCGGGCGTGAAGTCCTATAAGGACGCGATCGCGGCGGCAAAGAAAGAACTTGCCGAGACGAAAGCCCGCCTCAAAGGGAACACTTCTTCCGAAGCGAAAGCGGAGATCGCAAACGCTTCCGCAAAATGCGCGAAGACCGTTTCCGAAATGAGAGCGGAGATCAAAAAGGCGAAATTCGATCAGAAAAACTGCGACAAGGAATACGCCAAGGAGCAGACCGCGAAGCTGAACGCCGAATACAGGCCGAAGCTCGCGGCAAACCCGGGCGACAAGGAACTGAAAGCCGAATACAAAAACAAGCTGAACAAGGCGAGAAAATCGCGGTTGGTTACGCAGATCCAGATGATCTTCCAGGACCCGATCGCATCGCTTGACCCCCGTATGACCGTCAAGGAGATCATTTCGGAGGGGCTGATCGTACACGGCGAGAAGGACAAGAAAGTTCTCGAAGAAAAAGTGTACGAAATGCTCGAGCTGGTCGGTCTGGTGCGCGAGCACGCGGGCAGATATCCGCACGAGTTTTCCGGCGGTCAGAAGCAGCGTGTCGGCGTGGCGCGTTCGGTCATCATGAACCCCGAGCTGATCATTGCCGACGAGCCGGTGTCCGCGCTGGACGTTTCGATTCAGGCGCAGGTCATCAACCTGCTGAACGAGCTGCGCGACCGTCTCGGTCTGACGCTGCTGTTCGTGGCGCACGACCTTTCCGTCGTCAAGTATTTCTCCGACCGCATCGGCGTGATGTATTACGGAAAAATGGTGGAGTTGGCTCCGTCGGACGAACTGTTCCTGAACCCGCTGCACCCCTATACGCGTTCGCTGTTGTCCGCGATCCCGCTGCCCGATCCCGAGTACGAGAAGCAGCGTAAGAGAATCGTGTACAATCCGCTGGCGGAACACGATTATTCCAAAGAGGAGCCCACGATGCGCGAGATCAAACCCGGGCATTTCGTGCGGTGCAACACCGAGGAATACGAGAGATACCTGGAGATCCTCAAATAAGCAGAATCACAACAAAGCGATAGAAAATGCGGCCCGCAAGAGCCGCATTTTCGGGTTTTACCCGTTTCTTTCCGGAAGAAAGGAGTTCGTAGGATGAGCGAGAAACTGAAAAAATACTGCTACGCGATCGGCGTGGGCGTGTTGCTTTTTGCGGCGCATTGGCTGATGCACAAGCTGCCGGAAGAGCACGGCGCGTACGACGTGGTGTGTGCGTTGGCGAACGCGTTTACACTTCCCGGCGTGCTGCTCGCCGCCGTGGGCGGTCTGACGTGGTGCGCTTCCAAGGGGACGTTCGACCTGTTTTCGTACGGCGCGTCGATGACGATCGGGCGGTTTCTGCCGCTCGGCAAGAAGAACGTGTTCCATTCCGGCGAGAAATATTACGATTACGTGGAGCGCAAGCGCGGCGAGCGCGGCGCGTGGCTGAAAGAATGTTTGGTCGTCGGGCTGGCGTTTCTGTTCGTCGCGATCGTGTTTACGGTCGTTTCGCATCTGCTTTGATATGAAAACGAGAAGACAGGTTTTCGCGGAGAGCGCGGAGCGCAACCGGATCGCCGACGCGACGCCCGAATTCTGCACCGCAAACCGCCTGGTTACCGATCAGAACGGCAAAACCGGGCGGGCGTTTTCGCTCGGAAAGTACCCGGCGCGGCACGACGGTCCGGAGCGACGAGGCGTTCCGAAAAATGAAACGGCGCTTCGTGTGCGGACACAGGATAGTGAGTCAGGAGTTCAGACGCCGCTTCATCGGGGTTTGCGATAGCGCAAACCGGAAAACTTTTTATTTTCCTCCACAATCGGTTCTTTTTTGAAAAGGGTGCGGGAAAAATCTTTTTTCTTGTCGAAGAAAAAAGTTTTTCCCGCTGTCGAAAGGAAAAACGTCATGCTCACATTGCCGGAAG
>JAGHTH010000041.1 GCA_018065365.1 Candidatus Coliplasma caballi | reverse complement strand
GCTTTGTCGGTGTAGATCTCAAACTTCGGGCATTTTGCGGTTGCAAAGCCCTCAACCGTCTGGTCTTCGATGTTTGCGATCGGAGCGTTCTTGCGGACGCTTTCGATACCGTTCTTGCAGGATGCGTCGCTGTTGTAAACTTCAGAAGTAGCGATGACCTGACCGTTGGTTGCTTTCAGATCAAATTTCACACCCGATTTGGTGTGTTTCATAGCAAATTTTCCCATTTGAAATGCCTCCTGTGTTTTTAATTTTTGTTCTTCGTATATAGCATACCATTATTTTTTGCGTTTGTCAACAATTTCTTTCGCTTTTTGACGTCCGTTTTTCATTTTTTGTCCTTTTTGTACCCGATCGGTACGTTCCGGACGCGGATCACGGAACTTTTTTGAGAATTACAGCGAAGCAAAAATTTCCGCGCCGCGCGACATGATCCAGCGGTCCAGCAGGAACGCGGGAAGCAAAACCGGCACGAGCATCAGTGCGAGCGTTCCGTCCGCGCCGATCACTTGGGCGAGGAAGAATCCGCCGACACCGAGCAGGATCGAATAGATCCACCCGCCGAACAGGGAGAAGAAGACGGGCAGAGATTGCTTGACCGGCGTCGTTTCGCTCGTCCATTGCAGGTTGGGGAATTTCAGGTTGGCGGCGAGTCCGAAAACGGCGGTCAGAATCACGAAAGAGATCGTGAGCAGCGAGCAGAGCAACCATTGCAGAGGCGATAATTTCAGCACGCCGCAGGCGCAGAACGTCAGAAACAGCGTCGGCAATCCGGCAAGCAGAATATGGAACAGTTCCTTGGCGCGAAGGGCTTTCTGCGCCGGAACGGGCATGACCTGCAAAAGCCAGATCGTTTTTCCTTCCAGCGAAACGGAAGGTGCGGAAACGTCAAAGATCGACGAAGCGAAAAAGCCGACGGCCGCGACCGCGATCGGAAGCAAAAACGCGTAATCGCCGATCTGGGCGAGTATTCCGGACACGTCGCCGGATTTGGTCAGCAGAATGATCCCAGCGAGCGGCAGCAGCACGGCACCGATCCCGCAGTTCATCATATAGGTGGCGGAGCCGGTAAAGCGCTTGCCCTCTTTGCGTAACAGCGCGGGCAGCAGGGAGGCCTGTCTCGCGGTTTTTTCTTTGTATTTCGCGCCGGAAGAAGCGACACCCGATTTCGACGTGATCGAAGAAAACGTGCGCGTCAGGAACAGCCACACCAACGCCGAGAACGCGGCGACTTCCGCGACGAACAGCAGGAACTGCGTGCCGTCGCCGACGGACGCTCTGCCGAGCTGATAGAACGGGTACGCCCAGTTTTTCAAAGAAAGCCCGACGGTTTCCGGGTTTTGCACGAGGGACAGGATCCAATCGGACGCGCCGGACACCAAACGGAAATAGCCGAGCAGAATGAGGATCGAAAGCGTGGCGACGATCCATTTGCGGTTTTTCAGAAAGCCGGACAGCAGAGCGACGACCCAGCCGAGCAGACAGGAAAACGCCGTAACGACCAGCCAGACGAGCGGGATCAGAAGCAGATCGATCACGACCGTAAGTGCTCCGGGATGCCCGCAGACGATCAGCAGGATGACCGCCGGAACGAGAATGGTCGAGCTGTAAATCGCCCCCATCAAAGCCACGCCCGCGACGCGCACCAGCAGGATCTTGCGCGGCGGGATCGGCATCGAAAGCAGAAAGTCGTTGTCTTTCGCGTGGTACAGACCGGCGTAGGTGTTGAATACGCTGCCGAACACACCGAACACGATCGCCAGCAATCCCGCGAGCGTAAAGTACAACCAACTCCACTCGGTTTCGAGCAGGGCGGTCATACCGAGCAGCATCATGGCGAACGAAAACCCGAGCAGGACGATCAGCGCGAAAAACCCGGTCGCCGCGAGGACGGCGGACTTTTTCCCGCGCATCTGCCCCGTCTTTTTGTCGCGGAACAGAAAAGTTCCGATCTCAAGGATCTGTTTTTTGAAAAGAGCTTTGATCATCACGTCAGCCCTCTAATTCCAGGAAGACGGATTCCAAAGAAGCGTCGCCCTTGACCTCTTCCATTGTGCCGGAACGGATGAGCGTTCCGTTTTTGATGATCGCGACCTTGTCGCAAAGCTTTTCGGCGACTTCCAACACGTGTGTGGAGAAGAAGATCGCGCCGCCCTTGTCGCACAGTTCGCGCATGAACCCTTTGAGCAGATGCGCGGCTTTGGGGTCGAGACCGACGAACGGCTCGTCCATTAAGATCAGCTTCGGCTCGTGAAGCAGCGCGGAGATCACGGCGAGCTTCTGCTTCATACCGTGGGAATAGGCGCCGATCGGTTTCGCGAGCGATTCGGTCAGTTCAAACGCGTCGGCATACCGGCGGATACGCTCCGTGCGCGCGTCCGCAGGCACCTCAAAAATATCGCCGACGAAGTTCAGAAAGCCGATCCCGGTCATGAAATCGTACAGATCCGGGTTATCGGGAATGTAAGCGATGCGCTTTTTGCATTCGAGCGGCCGCTCTTTCAATGAAATTCCGTCGATTCTGATCTCCCCGTGATCGAACGCGAGAATTCCCGCCGCCGAGCGCAGCGTGGTGGTCTTTCCGGCACCATTGTGGCCGATGAAACCGTAAATTTCTCCCGGTGCGATGTGCAGCGAAAGATCATCGACCGCTTTGGACGTGCCGTAGGTTTTGGTCAGGTGTTCAATGGTAAGCATAAAAATTCTCCCCTTTTTCAGTGATACTAAAATCATACGACATTCTGGCGGAATTGTCAAGAGCGCGGGCGGAAAATTTTGTAACGGTTTTGTAAGTTTTTCTTCCCGCACAAAAAATAAAAAATCTTTGAAAAAGGTCTTCCTTTTTTGAAATTTATATGTTATACTGATACGAAAAGGATCGTAATGATGCCGAAAGGAGAAACGCGCATGGACAGATTTCAGCTGGTATCAAAATTCAAACCCACGGGCGATCAGCCGCAGGCGATCGACGCGCTTGTCAACGGCATCCTGCGCGGAGATCGCGACCAGGTGCTTCTCGGCGTAACCGGCTCCGGCAAAACGTTCACGATGGCAAACATCATCGAGCGCGTCAACCGTCCGACCTTGGTGCTGGCGCACAACAAAACGCTGGCGGCGCAGCTCTGTTCGGAGTTCCGCGAGTTCTTCCCGAACAACGCGGTCGAGTTTTTCGTGTCCTATTACGATTATTACCAACCGGAAGCGTACGTACCGGGAAAAGACATCTATATCGAAAAAGACAGCGCGGTCAACGACGAGATCGACAAACTGCGTCATTCCGCGACCTCGGCGCTGCTGGAACGCCGCGACGTCATCGTGGTCTGCTCGGTCTCCTGCATCTATTCGCTCGGCGATCCCGAGGAATACAGGAATCAGCTTCTTTCGCTCCGTCCCGGCATGAATATTTCCCGCGATGAAGTGATCCGCCGGCTCGTCGCGATGCAATACACCCGCAGCGACATCGGGTTCGAGCGCGACAATTTCCGCGTGCGCGGCGACGTTCTGGAGATCTTTCCCGCCAACACCAGCACCGAAGCGGTGCGGGTGGAGTTTTTCGGCGACGAGATCGACCGCGTCAGCACGATCAACGTCGTTACGGGCGAAGCGACGGCGCGGCTCAACTATATGCCGATCTACCCCGCGTCCCATTACGTTACCAACGAAATGCGGCGTGAGCAGGCGATCAAAGAGATTCTGGACGAACTGAACGAGCGCATCGCGTTTTTTGAAAAGCAGGAAAAATTCATCGAAGCGCAGCGCATCAAGGAGCGCGTGCTGTTCGACGTGGAACAGCTTCGCGAGATCGGCTTCTGCTCCGGCGTCGAAAACTACTCGCGCGTGTTGGCGGGCAGAGCGCCGGGAAGCCGTCCGTTCACGCTGTTTGACTTTTTCCCGAAAGATTTTCTGATGTTCATCGATGAGTCTCACGTAACCGTTCCGCAGGTGCGCGGAATGTCGGGCGGAGACTATTCCCGCAAGAAAAA
>JAGHTH010000111.1 GCA_018065365.1 Candidatus Coliplasma caballi | reverse complement strand
CATCACGCCGACAGGCACATCACGTTCCACGCAGTGGAACACATCATTCGCCGAGTGTCCTTAAGAACACTCGGCGTGCGGCAGGCCTTATTGGGAAAATTCAATCCGTTTTTCTGCAATACGATCTCTTTTTGCATTTCGGGCATTTCAACAACGCTTCCTGCCCGTTGGAATACAGGATCGCGGAGGAAAACAGTTTCGGGTGGAATTCTTCACTGCATTCGGGACATTTGTAGGTGTGCTTTTTCAAACAGTACCCCGTGATCGTAAACACGATCGCCAGAAAGATCACGGTCGGGATCGCGATCACGTACCACGGAACGTCAGCGTGCTGATTTCCCACATGCACGTCGCAGGAACTGAGCAAAAGCAGGGAACAGACCGCGCTTCCGACGCAGAGGATTCGGAATGCTTTTGTTTTCATTGTTTCTCCTTTTTTATTGTTTCTTTTATTTCTTCAAAATCTTTCTCGCAATCACGCCTAATTCGTGAACGATCAGCGGCGCAAGTGCGCAGACCGCCGTAACGATCCATTCTTCCCCGGACAGATTGCCCGTCGAGAAGATCGCGCTTACGACCGGGATCTCAATGACCGCAAACTGCAGACCGATACCGACGACCAGCGCCAAAAGGAGCATCGGGTTTTTCTTTTTGAACAGTCTTACGACCGAGTGCTTGACGTCGCTCATGTTCAGCATGTGCATCAGTTCCCCAAACGCCAGCGTCGTAAACGCCATCGTGCGCGCCCGGTGCAGAAGGTCGGGATTCGTTTCGTACAGATTCTTGATTTCCGCAAGTCCGCGCGCTCCGTTTAAGAACGCCGCCGCGAGATACGCGACCAGCACGGACGCGGTCAGCACCACGCCGTAGACGCCGATCGAGCGGTAACCGCCGTTTGCGAAAATGCTTTCTTTCGGATCTCTCGGCTTTTCGTCGAGCACGTCGGACGATTTGGGATCCATGCCCAGCGCGATCGCGGGCAGGGAGTCGGTAATCAGGTTGACCCACAGCAGATGGATCGCGATCAGCGGTGCGGGAAGTCCCAACAGAATTACGATGAACATGGTCAGCACTTCCGCGATGTTGGAGGAGAGTAAGAAGCAGACCGTCTTTTTGATGTTTGCGTAGATGCCGCGGCCTTCCTCGACGGCTTTCTCGATCGACGCGAAGTTGTCGTCGGTCAGAACCATGTCCGCCGCGCCTTTCGCGACGTCGGTGCCGGTAATGCCCATCGCGATCCCGATGTCCGCGGCTTTCAACGAGGGCGCGTCGTTGACACCGTCCCCGGTCATTGCGCAGATATGCCCGTTCGCTTTGAACGCCTTGACGATCTGCACCTTGTTTTCGGGGGAAACGCGGGCGAACACGCGCACGGTCTTGACCGCTTCACGCAGTTCCTCTTCGCTCATTTCGTCCACGTCGGCGCCGGTCTTGCATTGTTCGCGCGTTTCCACGATGCCGAGATCTCTCGCGATCGCGAACGCGGTATCCTTGTGGTCGCCCGTGATCATCACGGTCGTAATGCCCGCGCGCTTGAATTTCTCGACCGCCGGCTTTGCTTCCGGACGGGCGGGGTCGATCATCGCGACCATACCGACGTAGATCAGATCTTCTTCGGTCGGCTCGTCGGCGTAATGGTAGGCGAGTGCCAGCACGCGCAGTGCTCTGTCGCTGAACGCGCGGTTCTGCGCCATGATCTTTTCCTTGTCTTCGGCATTCAGGTGGCGCACCTCTCCGTTCTCGGAAATGCGGGTTGCTCTCGCCAGAATGGAGTCCAAAGCGCCTTTGGTAAAGCAGAGCTTGCCCTCTTTCGTATCGTGTAGGGTGGTCATCATTTTGCGCACGCTGTCAAACGGAAGCTCCGCGATACGCGGCATTTCCGCTTCGAGCGCCTGCTTGTGCAGGTCGAGCGTGTTGGCGAACTGCACGAGCGCGACCTCGGTCGGATCGCCCGTGATACCGTCGTCAACCGTCGCGTTTGAACAGAGCGACATTCCCTTTGCGAGCAGGAAATGTTCCTTTGCGCCGTTGAGCGTGAGTTCGTCGCCGGGAATTTCTCTGCCGTTGTGGTACGCAGCGACCACGGTCATGCGGTTCTGCGTGAGCGTACCGGTCTTATCCGAGCAGACCACCGAAACGGCACCCAGCGTTTCCACGGACGGAAGCTTGCGCACGACGGTGTTCGCTTTGACCATCTTCTGCACGCCGATCGCCAGCACGATGGTAACGACGGCGGGCAATCCCTCGGGGATCGCCGCGACCGCAAGGGAAATCGCGCCGAGCACGGCTTCGATATACGCTTCGATCATCGTACCCTTGCCGTCCACGAAGATCCAGATCAGATCCGCGGCAAGCACCAACCCTACGATGATGAGCGTCAGAATTCCAAGCGTTCCGGAAAGCTTTGCCAGCACTTTCTGCAGCGGGGTGGGCTCGTCTTCCTCTTGGTCAAGCGCGCCCGCGATGCGACCGATCTCGGTGTCCATTCCGGTGCGGCAGACGATGCCGCAGCCGCGCCCGTACGTTACGGGAGTGGACATATACGCCATGTTGACGCGGTCAGCCACGCCGACCGGCTCCGAGAATACCACGTCCGCGTCTTTTTCGACCTGCAAAGATTCGCCGGTCAAGCTGGACTCATTCGTTTTGAGATGCACGGATTCGAGAAGCCGCACGTCCGAGCCGATCGTATCGCCCTCTTCCAGCACAAGCAGGTCGCCGGGGACCAGCGTTTCGGACTTGACGCGCATCCGCTTTCCGCCGCGCACGACGGTCGCTTCGGGGCTGGACATTCGCTTGAGCGCTTCCAAAGAGGACTGCGCCTTGCGTTCCTGAATCGTCCCGAGCAGCGCGTTGAGCAGAATGACCGCCAGAATGATCACGACGTCGGGCCAGTCGCCCGCCTCCAGAAAACTGAACGCGTTGCCGGCGTTCAGCCAGTTCACCGTGTCGTAGATCGAAACGCCGATGGTTACGGCGATCGCCGCGAACAGAACGTAGATCATGGGGTCTTTGAGCTGATCTAAGAACGTTCGTAAAACCGACGGACGCTTCTTTTCTTTCAAACGGTTTTCCCCGTAGGTTTGCAGCCGTTTTTTTGCTTCTTCCTCGGAAAGACCGCCGCGCGGATCGGTTTTCAGCGCTTCGCACAGGGCGGAACTGCTTAGGGTTTCGAACTCTTGCTGTTCCACTCTTTTTTGATCCTTTCTGTATTTGAATACTGATGATGATAAAATAACACCGGTACAGCTCGCTGCACCGGTGCGTGTTTCCTTTTTCTCTCACGGGCAGCCGACAGCGGCGTATGCTCATGAGTCTCGTAATTGAAAGCAAGCCAAGTCAGAACGACCGGGATTGTTGAACTTGCTACGCGGTCTCCCGCGCCTACTACTCCCTCAATGGTTCCTATCCGAACCGTACGATTACTGTATCACAACCGAACGGCTTTGTCAAGAGGTTTTCGCAAAATATTTTTTAAGCGTGCGCCTCAATGTAATTTGCGACATCTTCGACCGTTACGAGTTTTGCGAGATCTTCATCCGCAAAAACGATGCCGAATTTTTCTTCGCACATCACGATCAGATCCGCAAGTTCCAGCGAATTCAGTCCGAGATCGGCGGAGATTTCGGCTTCGGGGCGAATCTCGTCGGGGTTTAAGTTCAGTTCGTTGACCAAAAGCGTTTTGATTTGTTCGTACATTTTTCGGGGTTCCTTTCTTATCTGCATCGGGCGGGAAAAGTTTTCAGACTTTGTACCGCATGATCTTTTTCGTTGTCGTTTTCTCAAACTCGGTCTTGCGCAGTTCGATGTTGCGGACCTGTTTGAAAGAGGGGAGTTCGCGGTTGACCTTCAGAACTTCTTCCTTGATCAGCGCAACGATCTCTTCGTCGGTCTTTCCTTTCAGCAACTCGAAATCGGGGTAGATGACTGCCGTGATCAGCGGCTCGCCGTTCTCCTGCTCTCTCGCAAGCACGACGCATTCCTTGATCGTTTCGATTCCGGCAAGGTATTCCTCGATTTCCTCGGGATAAACGTTTTTGCCGTTGGAAAGTATGATAATGTTCTTTTTTCTGCCTGTAATATAAAGGTAGCCGTCTTCGTCGAGATACCCGTAGTCTCCCGAACGGAAATACCCTTCGCTGTTGAACGCATCGGCGGTCTGTTGCTCGTCCTTGTAGTAGCCGATCATGACCTGCGGGCTCTTGATGCAGATCTCGCCGATCTCGCCGGCAGGAGCGTCCTGCTCCACGCCCGTTTCGTCCGTTGTAACGATCTTGACGGTCGTCCCGTACGCGGGATGTCCGACGGAGCCGGGCTTCGGCGCGGTGTAGGGAACGACGCAGACCAGCGGGGAACACTCGGTGATCCCGTAGCCCTGCGACACGCGAATGCCGAACTCGTCAAACCGTTCGACCAATTCGGGATCCATCGGAGCGCCGCCGCAGACGATCGTGCGGAGCCGTCCGCCGAGACCTTCCAGCACTTCCGCGAACACTCTGCTTCGCAAATCGATGTGCGCTTTGCGTAAGAATTTCGTCAGCTTGACGCCGCGCGCGACGAGAGTTTCCTTTTCTTTCTTCTTGATTTCTTCCGTGATCTTCTTGTAAATGGTGCTGACGAACATCGGCACCAGGATCATTGCGGTCGGTTTGAAGATCTTGATGTTCCGCAGGAAATACTTTAAACTGTTGTTGAAGCAGATCGTCAGACCGAGGCAGATCGCGCCCAGCTGTCCGCACACCAGTTCGTAGGTGTGGTGCAGGGGAAGCACGGAGAACAAAACGTCGCCGTGATGAATGTCCACCGTATTCGCCGAATGGAACAGGCAGGCGGTCAGGTTGTCCTGCGAGAGCAGAACGCCCTTGCTCGTGCCGGTCGTACCGGAAGTGAACAACAATAACGACGCTTTCGAGGTATCAAATCGCGCCTTGGTGTATTCCACGTATCCGTCGGAAAGCAGCAGCTCGCCTCTTTCCAAAAGGGCGTGATAATCTTCGTGCAGGTCGGACTCGGTGCCTTCCTCCACGCCGTCAAAATCGAAAATGAATTTCAGATCGGGCAGGCGATCCTTCATTGCGAGCAATTTTTTCGCGTACGGAGCGGAACAGAACACCGCTTCGACTTCGCCGCGCTCCAAAAAGTTGCAGATCTGCTCGTCCAAAAGCTCCTTGTCCATCGGAATGACGACACCGCCTCCGCAGACGGACGCGAGCATGGAAACCATCCACTCGGGACGGCTCTCGGAAAGAACGGCAACCGTTGCCGTGCGAAGACCTCTCGCGGAAAGGGCGGTACCGATCCGGTCGATGTCCGCACGGAACTGTCCGTAAGTGATCTCGCCGATTTCGCTGCCTTTGACAAAATAACGGTAAAGGACGACGTCGCCGTATTTGGATGCGGCGGTATCCAACAAATCACGGATGCTTGCGAATTTTTCGCATTGCTGTTTGGGATACAGTTTGTTCATGCTCTGCACCTGCTTTCGCTGCGGCGAAAACTTCCTTTCCTCAAAAAAATAGTAATCGGACATACACTATTCCATTATAATCATTTTTGGCGGGATGTCAAGAGTATCATTCATTTTTTTGAAAGGTTTTTGTAAGGTCTTTTCAAAAAGG
>JAGHTH010000081.1 GCA_018065365.1 Candidatus Coliplasma caballi | reverse complement strand
GATCCAGCCCGTTGCCGATGACGGTATGCGCGGCTTTCGCGATCTGCAGACGGAACGTCTTGGCTTCGCCCTCGGCGTTTAAGACCCGGCAGTTGTGGTAGAACTGATTGAACAGCGCACACACCGCCAGCAGATACTTGGAGATCACGCTCGGCTCGTAATCTGCCAGCGCCTTTTCCACGGTCTTCGGGAACTCCGCCAGCTTGCCGACCAGAACGGTCTCCTCGGGCAGCGGCGCGTAGCCGGAAACGTCGCCGGAGATCTCGCCGCCTTTGCGCAAAAGACTCGCCGTTCTCGCGTAGGTGTACTGCACGTAAGGCCCGGAATTGCCCTCAAACGAGAGCGCGTCTTCCCAGACGAAATCGCTGTCTTTGATGCGGCTGTTTGCCAGCGCGTTGAATACCACCGCGCCGACGCCGACCGCTTTCGCGACTTCTTCGCGGTTTTCGAGGTCGGGATGCTTTTCTTCCATGACGGCGCTACATTTCTTGATCGCTTCGGCAAGCAGATCGTCCAGCAACACGACGTTGCCCGTTCTGGAAGCCAACTTTTCGCCGCCGATGCTCATCGTGCCGTACGGAACGTGTACCAGCCCTTTTGCCCAGTCGTAGCCCATGCGATCGACCACGCGGAACCATTGCGCGAAATGCAGACTCTGCCCGGCGCTCGTTACGTAAACGCACTTGTCAAAGTCGTAGGTCTTCTTTCTCCAGATCGCCGCCGCGATGTCGCGCGCAGGGTACAGCGTCGAGCCGTCGCGCTTTAAGATCAAGCAGGGCGGCATCTTTTCTTCGTCCAGACGCACCACGCTCGCGCCGTCGTCGAGTTCGAGCAGATTTTTCTGCTTGAGTTCTTCCACAACTGCCGGCATTTTGTCGGAATAGAACGCTTCGCCGTTGTAGGAATCGAAATGAATGTCCAGCAGATCGTAGGTCTTCTGATATTCCCGCAGAGAGATCTCTTTGAAGTATTCCCAGATTTTCAGATATTCCGCGTCGCCGCTCTCTAACTTGTGGAACGCGTCGCGCGCGCATTGCGTCAGTTCCTTGTTTTCCTGTTCCTCGGCGCAGAACTTGACGTACAGCCGCACCAATTCGTCGATGCCGTCCTTTTCCACCTGTTCCTTTGACGACCACTGATAGTAGGCGTAGATCAGCTTGCCGAACTGTGTCCCCCAGTCGCCGAGGTAGTTGATCGCGACCGTCTTGTATCCGCAGAAATCAAACAGATTGCGCAGCGCGTTTCCGATGACCGTCGTTCCGAGGTGGCCGAGGTGGAACCGCTTGGCAATGTTGGGCGACGAAAAGTCGAGGCAGACCGTCTTGCCTTTGCCGACGTCGGACGCGCCGAACTTCTCGTCCGCGATCATCTGTGCGAGCGAATCGAACACCACGCCTTTTCCGTAGAAAAAGTTGAGGTAACCGCCGACGGCTTCGCATTTTTCGATGCCCTCGATACCGGCAAACTCGCCCGCGAGGTCGGCAGCGATCTTCGGAGGCGCGCTTCGCAAGGTTTTCGCCAGTTTAAAGCAGGGCAAAGCCAAGTCGCCCATTTTGGAATCATTCGGCTTTTCAAACAGCTTTTCCGCTTCTTCCGCGCCCGTCGGGAACCCTTTTTCCGTCAAGATCGCGGCAAGTTTTTCACTCAAAACGATTTTGTTGTCACGCATCGCATATTCTTCCTTATACTTTATATTAAAGAGTATTATAGCACAAGCCCTCCCGAATTGTCAAGAGTTTCGGGAATTTTTATCCCTCGGGATGCACTCCGGAAAGGACTCTCTCTATGTTCTGTACACTCCGCCCCGGCGACACCGCCTATTCCGTCGCGCGCCGCTTCTCCGTCCCGCTCAAAAACCTCCTTGCCGACAACGGCATCACGGCGCCGGAACGCCTCCCGGTCGGCTTCACGCTGATCGTCCGCGAGCCGACGGCAACCTACACCGTCCGTCCCGGCGACACCCTCTTTTCGATCGCCCGCGCGACAGCCACACCGCTGATCGAACTCTGGCGAAACAACCTCTTTCTGCAAGGGCAGGCGTCGGTTTTCCCCGGCGACACGCTGTTTCTGAACACCAAAGGCGAAAAACGCCCGGGCGTGCAGATCGGCGGCTACGCCTACCCGTTCACACCGAGCGGACTGCTCGACACGACCATGCCCTTTCTCTCCTGCGTCATTCCCTTTACCTACGGCTTCCGCTCCGACGGAACGCTGCTCGCGCCGAACGCCGGCACGATCCGTTCTTCCGCCGCCTATTACGGAACGGCTTCGCTGCTCCACCTCTCCACGCTGACCGAAAACGACACCTTTTCGGTCGCCCTCGCCGAAGAACTGTTCGCTTCCGCGGAAATGCGGGAAACGCTGATCGACGGCATCCTCGCGGAATTGCGGCGCAGGAACTATGCCGGCGTTGACGTCGATTTTGAATTTCTCGGCGCGCAGAACGCCGGATCCTACGCCGACTTCCTTTCCTTATTACACCGCCGCCTCGAGCCGCTCGGCTATCCTCTGCTCGTCGCGCTCGCGCCCAAAACCCGCGACGACCAGCCCGGAACGCTCTACGAGGGACACGACTACGAAGCGATCGGCGCGATCGCCGACGCGGTACTGCTCATGACGTACGAATGGGGGTACACCTACGGCCCGCCTCAGCCGATCTCGCCGCTCGGCCCGGTTACGCGGGTGCTCGAATACGCCCTGACGCGCATCCCGGCGCGGAAGATCTTTTTGGGCATCTCCGACTACGGCTACGATTTCACGCTGCCCTATGTCAAAGGACTTTCCAAAGCCCGCTCGCTCGCGATCGACGACGCGATCCTGCTTGCCGGGAAGCAAAACGCGGAAATCTTCTTCGACGAAACGGCAAAAGCCCCCTATTTCGAATACGTCGAAAACGGAACGTCCCACGTCGTCTGGTTTGAAGATCCGCGCTCTTTGTCGGCGCGGCTCTCGCTGATCTCGGAATACGGACTTCGCGGCGCGCTCTATTGGAACTTTTCCAGACGCGATTCGGGAAACCTCGCCCTTTTGGGCGAACTCTTTGCACGAACGGACTTTAATCTGTCCTGAACGCTCTTTCCCCGCAAAACAACCGAAAAACTTCGGTTTCGCTTCGACAGAACTCTCCGCGCGGATCGGACTATACTGTGTTCACGACGAAAAAAGAAAGGATGTCCGTTATGCCGACCGTTTCCGAAATTTCCAAAAAACTCCCTCCCGTTCTCACCCGCAACAAAGAAACTCTCCTTGCCGCCGGCGGCGCGTTTTTCCTGTGCGCCGCGTCCCTCGGCGGCGCGCACCCGTTCGGACTCGCCCTGCTTTGCTCCTGCCGCAAACGTCGCCTGCCGGTGTTCGTCGGCAACCTGTTGGGCGCGGTGTTCTGCGGGCGCTGGTTTCCGATGCAGATCCTCTGCGCGCTGGGCTGTTTCCTCTTGCTGACGATCCGGGAAGCCCGCGGCGCGTTCACGCTTCCCGAAATGGAATCCCTGCCGCTGCTCCGCGCGCTGCTCACGGGAAAACTGCAAAAAAAGGAAGCGTCCGACCTGTTCCGCGCGTCTGCCGCTTCCGCCGCGGGCGCCGTTCTCGCGCTGGCGTACCTTGCCCGCGAGGGAATCCCCGGCGGATTGCTCCCCGCGGCGTGCCTGACCGCCGTCCCGGTGTTCACGCTGCTGTACGGCAGACTTTTCACGGGCGGAAAACTGTACGAACTCGCGCTGCTCGGGCTTGCGTTTTCGGTGTCGCAGATCTTCCGCCCGATCGTCCTGTTCGGCGCTCCGCTCTCTCTGGCGGTCGGAACGGTGTTCACACTCCTGCTCTCACGTTCGCGCGGGTTTGCGTTCGGCTGTGCCGCCGGCGTTCTTTGCGGATTGACGGCGGGAAGCGGCGCGGTCGGCGCGCTCGGCGTTACGGGCATTACCTACGGCTTGCTGGCTGCCAACTCCGAATACCTCGCGCTCGCGCTTGCCTACCTGATCGCCGCCGCGGGACTCTGGTATCTCTCCCCCTCGGAAGTGCTGCTCTCCGGCGCCGCGATGCTGCTCGCCGGCATCCTGCTGTTTCTCCCGCTCCGACACCGCGTCCCGTTAAAACTCCCCGCGCGCCCGATCCCGACGCACCGGAACGACTCCGGGCTCGCCACACTCGCCGCCGCGTTTTCCTC
>JAGHTH010000042.1 GCA_018065365.1 Candidatus Coliplasma caballi | reverse complement strand
CCTCAAAATTTGTAAATCCGGTCATCTTTCATCACCCGGTTTTATTATAGCATACTTTTTCTCAAAAATCTACCTGTTTCACGGTTTTAAGAAAAGAACCCTTTTTTACCCTTTTTATTCCCTTATAATAAGTTTTTTAAAAGGGTGCAGGGGAAACTTTTTTGCGAAAAAAGTTTCCCCTGCAAAAACTCAAACAATAAACCTTATCTCGCCGCGCTGATGATGGTGGTGAAGTCGGGGGCTTTGAGAGCCGCGCCGCCGATGAGGCCGCCGTCAACGTTGACTTTGGAGAGGAGTTCCGCGCAGTTCTTTGCGTTCATGGAGCCGCCGTACTGAACGGTCAGCGCCTCTGCAACGGACGGGTTGTAGAGCTTCGCGACGGTCGCGCGGATCGCGCCGCAGACCTCGTCTGCCTGTTCCGCGGTCGCGGTCTTGCCGGTACCGATCGCCCAGACGGGCTCGTAAGCGACGATGATGTTTGCCATCTGCTCTGCGGTGATGTCCGCGAGGTCGATCTTGACCTGCATCGAGATGATCTCCTCGGTGATTCCCTGCTCGCGCTGCTCGAGCAGCTCGCCGACGCAGAGGATGACCTTGAGCCCTGCTTCGAGAGCCGCCTTGACGCGCTTGTTGACGGTCAGGTCGGTCTCGCCGAAGTACTGACGGCGCTCGGAATGTCCGATGATGACGTATTCTACGCCGCAAGCGACCAGCATGTCCGCGGAGATCTCGCCCGTGAACGCGCCGGATTTTTCCCAGTGGCAGTTTTCAGCGCCGACGTGAATGAAAGAGCCGGCTGCGGCTTTGACCGCCGCGTCGATGTCCACGTAGGGAACGCAGCAGACGACGGTTACGCCGCTGTTGTCCGCGCCCGCGTTTTCCGCTTTGATCGCGTTGATCAGTTCGGTTGCTTCCGCGGGGGTTTTGTTCATTTTCCAGTTGCCTGCGATAACGGCTTTACGAGTTGCTTTATTCATGATAAAACGAATCCTTTCTTGTTTTGAAAATACGGTGTCAGCGATCGGTCATAGCCGCGATGCCGGGAAGGTCGATGCCCTCGAGGTATTCGAGCGAAGCGCCGCCGCCGGTGGAGATGTGGCTCATCTTGTCGCCGAAGCCGAGGGAGTTGACCGCCGCCGCGGAATCGCCGCCGCCGATGACGGTGGTAGCGTCGGTTTCCGCCATTGCTTTCGCAACCGCGATGGTACCTGCCGCGAGGGTCGGGTTTTCAAACACGCCCATAGGCCCGTTCCAGACGACCGTCTTTGCTTCCTTGATCGCGGAAGCGAACAGTTCGCGGGACTTCGGACCGATGTCCAAGCCCATCTTGTCCGCGGGGATCTTGTCGGAATCAACGACTTCGACGTCGATCGGCGCGTCGATCGGGTTCGGGAACGCGGAAGCGATCACGGTGTCAACGGGCAGAAGCAGCTTGACGCCGTTTTTCTTTGCCAGCTCGAGCATTTCCTTGCAGTAGTCGAGTTTTTCGTCGTCAACCAGCGAGGTGCCGATGCAGTAGCCCTGTGCTTTGAGGAAGGTGTAAGCCATGCCGCCGCCGATGATGAGGGTGTCGGCTTTGGTAAGCAGGTTTTTGATGACGTTGAGCTTGTCCGCGACCTTTGCGCCGCCGAGGATGCAGACGAACGGACGGACGGGGTTGTTGACGGCGTCGCCGAGGAATTTGACCTCTTTTGCCATCAGATAGCCGTTTGCGGACTCTTTGACGAAAGAAGCCACGCCGACGGTGGAGCAATGCGCGCGGTGTGCGGCACCGAACGCGTCGTTGACGAACAGGTCAGCCAGAGACGCGAGGTCTTTGGAGAAAGACTCGACGTTCTTGGTCTCTTCCGCACGGAAACGGGTGTTTTCGAGCAGGACGACCTCGCCGTCTTTCATGTTTTCAACGGCTTTTTTCGCGTTGGGGCCGACAACCTCGTTGTCGAACGCAGCGATCACGTTGCAGGGGAGTTTCTTTGCGAGGGACTCCGCAACGGGCGCGAGGGAATATTCGGGCATCGGCTCGCCCTTCGGCTTGCCCATGTGAGAGCAGAGGATGACTTTCGCGTTCTGCTCGATCAGATATTTGATCGTGGGCAGTGCGGCGTTGATACGGGTTTCGTCGGTGATGACGCCGTTTTTGATCGGGACGTTGAAATCACATCTGACCAAAACGCGCTTGCCGGCAACTTTGAGGTCTTCTACGGTTTTCTTTGCGTTCATAGGTGGTTCTCCTTTGAAGTATTTATTTTTTCTTTACATTTCAGTTTAGCACAAATCTCGCCGTTCGTCAAGCGGTTACGAAAAGTTTTGGTCAACAAATTTCTCAAACGCGGCGATTTTTTCGTTGATCTCGTTGCGGAACGCCGCTCCGTTCGCGAACACCTCGGTAAACATCCCCGAGGACAGCGACTTGACCTGCGTGATCTGCGCGCCGTACACCGTTCCGAAATCGAACGCGAGCCCGTTCACGATCGTTTCGATCATGCAGCTCTGGTCGTTGTCGCGCGCACAGAGCGTGATCAGCGTCGTGATCTCGCTTTCCGAAAACGCGTCCCCGCCCGTCGTGCAGAACGCCGTCAGCGCAAGCCCGGAAAGCCCGGCGTCGTTTTGCAGCTTCGGCACCGAGAACAGCGACGCTTTCTGTGAAATCGGAGTGTAATACACGTTACTGCCCTCTATTTCACTGCTCGCGGCGTTCAGTTTCGGGAGCGGAACGATACCGTACTCAAAGGAACAGCCGTCGGAAAGCGTGTAGAGGTAGGGCAGTTTTTCGATATAGAAGCCGAGCCGCCCGGACTCAAACGCCTCGCGCGGATCGTTGCCGTCGATCGGGTAGTGCGCCGGGCTGGCGTAGAGCGCTTTCGGCGTCGCGGCGACCTCGTTGAGCGTGCCGTAGTCCGTGGCGAATTTCAAAATGCCGCTCTCGGCAGTAAACATCCGCAAGCCCGCGCTTTGCCGCAGCAGGTCGGGGAGCAAGCCCTTGTTGTCGGTGCAGCCCAGCCCGAACAGGTCGCTCGCGTAGTCGTAGGAAGATTTGCTCATCACGCCAGATGCGACCGTCTCGATATAGGTTTTGCATTTTGTGAACGTCCAATTCCCTGCTTTTACCTCGCTTTCGGGCAAAGCAAGCCCTGCCGCGCGCACGAGGTCGCGGTTATAGAACAGCGCGTACACCTCGTCGTAGGGCAAAGCGCAGGTTTCGGGCAGGAGGTAGAGCGATTTCCCGCAGGAAAGTTCCTTTGCGCCCGCTGCGGCGGTCTCGGACAGGGCGGGGTTGAAGTTCGGCAGCGTGTTCAGGTCGGCGAGCAAGCCCTGTAATTGCAGGGCGACCGACGTTTCGGCGGAAAAGCACAGCACGTCCGCGACGGGAACGCCCGCTTTTTCGGCTTCCTGCAGGGCGGCGATCGCGCCCTCCTCTTTGCAGGAAACGGCGGTCAGTTCCATGTCGTAGGCGAGTTTCAGCGCCTCGCCGCGTGCGCGGACGGCGTTTTTGACCGTTCCGGCGGCGGTTTCGTCGTAGAGGAACTTGGTTTTGTCGCTCGTCAGCACCGTCAGCGTTCTGCCGACGTACTCGACGTTTTCGGGCAGGTTTTCGACCAGCTCGTCGATTTTTTGCTGCCCGCTCTTGCTTTCGTCCTGCTCCGCCGTCGGCATGACCGTGTTGGCGCAGCCGGAAAGGAGCAAAACGCAAAGCAGAAGCGCGAAAATAGAGGTTTTCTTTTTGTTTTTCATCTGAAACACCTTTTTAGAGTTGGGAAAAGTAAGAGCCATTTGGATATTTCAATGTTTCACGTGGAACATCGGCTTTTCGGGCTTTTTTGATGTTTCACGTGAAACATTAAAATGCGTTCTTTCCATTCGATCAGCGGATCGTTCCTTCTTTGGGCTCTTTGCCCGTGATCAGCACGGCGCCGTCGTGTGCGAGCCGGTCGGGAAGCATGACGTTGTGATCTTCCGCATTGCTCTTGACGGTAATTTCCGGCGAGGGATAGTGTTTGACGAGTCTTTGGTCGTTGGCACCCTTCGACCGTGATGAAACCCGGGAGCAACGGATCGTAGCCGCCGGTAACCTCGCGGAGTTCGTCCTCAGACAACTCCTGCAACAGCGTGTTCAGCCGATCGTATTCTTCTTTCAGCGCGAGCAGTTCTTCTTTCGTTTTCATGGGAAAAGTTCCTTTCTGTTTGTTGTGCTTTTTTATGCTTGCTCTCCCCTGCCGCCTGTTTTTTCGGAGCCGAACATCTGTTCGATTCGCAGATATT
>JAGHTH010000011.1 GCA_018065365.1 Candidatus Coliplasma caballi | reverse complement strand
CCGCGACCTTCTTTTTTTGTGCTTCCGCCAACGCGCACCCCTCCTTTCCTGCTCTTTTTTTATTATAACGGAAAAAAGCGCCTTTGTCAACCTAAAAAAATCCGCTTGCGTGCGGAAAAAAGGTTGATTTTTGGAATCAAATCTGTTATACTGAACAAAACCGAAGAAACGGAGAAGTAACTGATGAAATTTTTATACGCGGAGGGGAAGATCGTCCTTTCCGATTACAGAGAATATATGAAGTTCCATATTTTCAAAGGGAAGTGGTCGCGCATCGTCCGCATCTTGATCGATATGGCGATCTTTTTCGTGCTGGCGTGGATCCTGCTTTCCGGCATCATTTCGCACAGCACTGCGCTGATCATCGTTTCCGGCTCCGGTTTCCTTTGCTATTTTATGTTCCAGTATCTTCTGCGCAAGCACGTGAAGAACACCTGCCTCAAAAAGAAAGAGTTCATGTACGCGACGCACGCGGTCGAGTTCGGGAACAACGGACTGATCTACACCGTAAAATACGACCCCGAACACAACGCTCACAAATACGAGGACACCGAGCAGCGCTACCATTACGAAGAATTCTGGCGTGTGTTCGAGACCGCGAACTTCTTCTATTTCTATCCCGAAAAGCGCTTCGCCGTCATCGTTCCCAAACGGAATATGACGTTTGACAGTGAAGGAAAATTAAAGACGCTCCTGAAAGAGCGTCTCGGAAAATCGTTCGTTCATTGTCTGTAAGCCGACAAAGCGGCTTCCGCTTCGGCGATCAGCCCGTCTTCGCACGCGGGATCTTCGCCGCGGGAGAGCAGCCCGATCCGCCGCTTTTTCGCCTGCGAGAGCGCCTTCCCGGCGTAGCGGGCGTATTCTTCGCCGGCAGGGCGGAACTGCCCCAAAAAGAGATCGGCGTAGGAATACCGTGTTTCCTTTCCCGTATGGATCACGGACAGCACCGCGTACGGCTTGCCGCGCTCCGAAACGTAGGTTTCGCTTTCGATCGTAAACCCGTTTTCCCAAAGATATTTTCGCAGGTCGTCCTGCGCGGTCATCGGCTGCAAAAGCAGACGGCAGAACGCCTTTTCGCCCGCGCGGCGCAGAATGTCCGCAATCAGTTCACCGCCCATTCCGCAGATGCACACGCAGTCAAAGCGGTACGCGCCAAGCGCGTCCAATCCGTCGGACAGCACGAAATCGACCTTGACACCGAGTTTCTTCGCGTTCTCTCTGCCGTGTTCCAACGGCCCTTCTCGAACGTCGGAAGCCACGGCGGCAGCCGCAAGTCCGCTTTGCACGGCGGAGATCGCCACGAACGCGTGGTCCGATCCGACGTCGGACAACAGGGAAAAAGGTCCGTAGGCGCGGACGAGGGACAGTACGGTATCCAGACGGTTTCCGAGAGATCTCATGGGGTTCCTTTCCGGACGCGTATGTAGCGGGGGATCCCCGCCGTTCACAGACCGAGATTTTCTTCGACCGTGCGGAACGCTTTTTTGGCAAGGCGTTTCATCGTGTTGCCGGTCTGACAGCTGCTGATCGTCTTGCAGGCGACGAGCAGCCCGACCATCGCGCCCGCCGAAGCGCCGATCAGACAGCAGTAACCTTTGTGGCCCGTGATCATTTTTTTCATACACATCATGACGCGTTCTCCTCTCTGATTCTATTTTGAACGGAGAGGGTTGCGATTATACTACCACAAAATCGCGCCCGTTGCAACCTTTTTTTGGAAAAAAGCGAAAATAAAGCAAAAATGAGCCCGGAAATTTCAAAAAAAGTGTTGACAAAACGTGTGGAAACTATTATAATGGAACGTACTGCGTAGAGGTTTTGCAAAAGACGGGAGGTTTGTAACGTGATCCTTGATCTTCGCGAGTTGATCGCCGGAACCGTAAAGACACTTCCGTTCGTTTACGATTGCTCCGGAGAGGGCTTGACGGACGACCTGATTGACGGCTCCGTTCACGCGGAAGGCCGTGTGGAAAACCATGCGGGCTATCTGGTGCTGAACGGCGAAGCGGTGCTTTCCGGCGTTTTCCGCTGCGCCCGCTGCTGCAAAGAGTTCGAACATGCCCTGCACTTTCCCATGGAATATAAGCTTGCGGAAAAGCTCGCCGGCGACGACGAGGAAGAATTCCTGCTGCTGAAAGACGGGATGCTGGACGTTGCGGAAACCGTACGCGAACAATTGCTGACCGAGATGCCGATTCGGTTCCTTTGCCGGAGCAACTGCAAAGGACTTTGCCCGAAATGCGGTGTCGATCTCAACGTAGAGCGATGCTCCTGCGATACGAAAGAGATCGATCCGAGATGGGCGGCGCTCGCCGGCTATTTTGACGAAGAATAAAAAATCATCACATAAGGAGGTCCATCGAAAATGGCAGTTCCAAAGAGTAAAGTATCCAAAGCAAGACGCGATAAACGTCGTTCCAGTGTGTGGAAGCTTGAGCTTCCCGGAATGACCAAATGCCCCAAGTGCGGTGCGTACAACCTTTCCCACCGTGTTTGCAAGTCCTGCGGCTGGTACGGCGGCAAGGAAGTCCTCAAAGTCGAGGAAGAAAAGGCGTAAAGGACGAAAGAAAGCGTGTTGCTCGCCGATGAGTGACACGCTTTACTTTTTATGAACACCCGGGAAGCATGACGGAAAGTTGGAGTGCGAGAAATGGTTAAGATCGTATCGGTCGATGCCGGTTCTCCCGCGGCAAAAGCGGGGATCGCGGCGGGCGACGAATTGCTTTCGATAAAC
The DNA here is from genome assembly GCA_018065365.1 of Candidatus Coliplasma caballi. Lineage (GTDB taxonomy): Bacteria > Bacillota > Clostridia > Oscillospirales > CAG-382 > Coliplasma > Coliplasma caballi. The sequence goes on along the minus strand of JAGHTH010000011.1, from coordinate 4,224 downwards.
GGGAACACCGTAAAAGACGTTCTCGACTACCGGTTTTACGGAACGGACGCGCATTGCGCCGTGGAAGTCCGCAGGAACGGGGAAGTTCTGCGCTTTTCGCTCGCAAACCGGGAGTATCAGGATCTCGGCATGGAGTTCTGTACCTATTTGATGGATGAAAAAAAGCGCTGCGCGAACAAGTGCGTGTTCTGTTTCATCGATCAGAACCCCAAAGGAATGCGTGAGACGGTCTATTTCAAAGACGACGACGAACGCCTGTCCTTTTTGCAGGGAAACTACGTTACGCTGACCAACCTTTCCGACGCGGACGTGGAGCGCATCGTGAAAATGCGTATTTCGCCCGTCAATGTGTCGGTGCATACCATGAATCCCGCGCTGCGCGTCAGAATGATGGGCAATCGCTTTGCGGGGGAAAAACTGCGTTATCTGCGGACGCTCTGCGAGGGCGGGATTCGCATCAACGCTCAGCTCGTGCTTTGCAAGGGCTGGAACGACGGGGAGGAGCTGGACTTCTCTCTGAACGAATTATGTAAACTTGAAACGCTCGAAAGCATCGCTGCCGTTCCTTGCGGAATGACGGCGCATCGGGACGGTCTGGCTGAGCTTGAGCCGTTCGATGCCGCTTCTGCCGCGGACGTGCTGGATCGGATCGACCGCAGGGCAAAGCAGAACCTCGAACAGTTCGGCAGCCGCAAGGTGTTCGCGTCGGACGAATTCTATCTGCTCGCGGGCAGGGAACTTCCCGCCGACGAGGAATACGAGGAATATCCGCAGCTCGAAAACGGTGTCGGAATGCTCCGACTGCACGAAACGGAGTTCAAAGGCGCACTGCGCGCGGAAGAACCCCGGCGGATCGAAAAGACGGTCAGCATCGCGACGGGCTACGCGGCGTACGAACACATCCGCGCGCTTGCCCGTATGGCAGAACAGACCTTTGAAGGTCTGCGCGTCAACGTGTTCCCGATCCGCAACGATTTTTTCGGGCATTCGATCACGGTCAGCGGTCTGGTAACGGGCGGCGACCTGATCCGACAATTACAGGGAAAACCGTTGGGAAGCCGTTTGCTGCTTCCCGTGAATATGCTCCGCAGCGAAGGCGATCTGTTCTTGGACGGCGTGAGCAAAGAAGATGTAATCAAAACCTTGCAGGTCCCCGTTCGCGTTACGGAACGCGATGGCTGGGATCTGTTGGACGCAATTCTGGAAGAGGAGGATGCGTAAAATGGCAAAACCGATCGTAGCCGTCGTCGGCAGACCGAACGTCGGGAAAAGTACGCTGTTCAATCGGCTGACGGGATCCCGCATTTCGATCGTGGAAGATACCCCCGGCGTTACGCGCGACCGCATCTATCACGAGGCGGAATGGAACGGCAGGGAATTTATGCTGATCGACACGGGCGGTATCGAGCCAACGACGAACAGCGAACTGCTTTTGCAGATGCGCGATCAGGCGCAGATCGCGATCGAACACGCGGACGTCATCCTGTTCCTTTGTGATTTGCAGAGCGGACTGACCGATGCCGACGAGGAGATTGCGACGATGCTCCGCAAGGCGCGCAAGCCCGTCGTGGTCGCGGTCAACAAAGTCGATCGCGTCGGGGAAACGCCTCCCGAATTTTACGAGTTCTACGGCATGGGTTCTGAGGACGTGTTCCCGCTGTCCTCTCTTTCCGGCACCGGAACGGGCGACGTTCTCGATCGCATCGTGGAACTGTTCCCGGCAGACGACGGAAAACCCGCTCCCGAGGGAACGATCCGCGTCGCCGTGATCGGAAAGCCGAACGCGGGCAAGAGTTCGATCGTCAATCGCATCGCGGGAGAAGACCGCGTGATCGTTTCGGATATGGCGGGAACGACGCGCGACGCGATCGACACTTACGTGGAAAACGATTACGGACGGTATATTTTCGTCGATACGGCGGGCATCCGCCGCAACGCGAAAGTCGAAGACCGCATCGAAAAATACAGTGTTCTGCGCGCCAATATGGCGGTCGAAAACGCCGACGTCTGTCTGATCATGGTCGATGCGACCGAGGGCGTAACGGCGCAGGACGAGCATATCGCCGGTCTGGCGCACAACGCCGGCAAAGCGAGCATCATCGTCATCAATAAGTGGGATCTTCCCGACAAGGACAACGATACCTTTGACAAGTTCAAAAAGAAGGTGTACGACGCGCTTTCGTACATGACCTACGCGCCGGTGCTGTTCGTGTCCGCGAAAACGGGACAGCGGGTGGAGAAACTGTTCCCGATGATCAACGACGTTTATAAAGAGGGCTGCAAGCGCGTAACGACGGGCGTTCTCAACGATCTGCTCGCCGATATCACGCAGCGTGTTCAGCCGCCCACCGATAAGGGCAGACGGCTCAAGATCTATTACATGACGCAGACGGCGACCAATCCGCCGACCTTTGCCTGCTTCTGCAACAGCGCCGAGCTGTTCCATTATTCCTATCAGCGTTATATCGAAAATTGCCTGCGCGACGCGTTCGGATTCGCCGGCACGCCCATCAAACTCATCATCAAACAAAAGGGTGACTGATCGTTATGCTACAATTCTTTCAATGGTGTTGGAGAGCCATCGGGCTTTGCGACCGTCTCGGAATGGAAGCAAACCGTTCGTTTCAGGGCTTTCTGTATTACCGGCACACCATTTGTCTGCAAAACGGAGAAACGACCGCCGCGATCGCGGTGTTCTTGCTCGGAATGCTTTTGTGCATCGTCGTTCCGTATCTGCTCGGAAGTCTGAACGCCGCGATCATCGTTTCGACGCGCAAGTATCACGACGACATCCGCAATCACGGATCGGGCAACGCGGGGCTGACCAACATGACGCGCGTGTTCGGCAAAAAAGCGATGTGGCTGACGCTTGCCGGCGACGCGGCGAAGCAGGTTTTGTCCGTTCTGATCGGCATCGTGCTGATGGGCGAACTCGGCGCGTACGTCGCGGGGTTGTTCTGTATGCTCGGACATATTTTCCCGCTGTACTATCATTTCAAAGGCGGAAAAGGCGTTCTGACCGCCGCCGTGATGGTGCTTTGCATTGATTACGTGGTGTTCCTGGTCGCGTTCACGATTTTCGTTCTGACGGTGCTGCTCACGCGGTATATTTCCGTCGGCTCGATGATCGCGGGGTTTGCGCTGCCCGGCATCGTTTACGTTCGCGCCATGCTGCGCGGCATCCCGCCGAGCTTGCCGTCTCTGGCGTTTGCCATGTTCATCGGCTTTATGCTGATCGTGATGCACCGTTCGAATATCCGCCGGCTGATCGAAGGGACGGAAAACAAATTCAGTTTCAAAAAGAAACCCGAGATCGAAACGAAATAACCGGAAATTTCAACGAAAAGAGAGGGGAGAAACACCATGCCGCTTGCCGACCGCGCACGCCCGCAGAATTTTGACGAGGTCTGCGGACAGAAACATCTGCTCGGAAAAGACGCGCCTTTGCGCCGCATTTTAGACAGCGGTTTTCTGCCCTCGCTGATTTTTTACGGCCCCGCCGGAACGGGAAAAACCACTACCGCCGACCTGATCGCAAAGAAGTTCGGCAAAGAGTTTTACCGGCTCAACGCCACGACGGCTTCGACCTCGGACGTCAAGGACATCCTGTCGCAGACCGGCTCTTTGTATAACGCTGCCGACGGGATCATCCTTTACATCGACGAGATCCAGTATTTCAACAAAAAACAGCAGCAATCGCTGTTGGAATACGTCGAGGACGGACGCGTTACGCTGATCTGCTCGACCACCGAAAACCCGTATTTCGCGATCTATTCGGCACTCCTTTCACGTTCGTCGGTGTTTGAATTCAAACCCGTCGAGCCCGCCGAACTGATCCCCGGCTTGCGCCGCGCGTTTGACCTTGTCAACGGCGATTACGGCAACTCCAAAACCTGCCCGGACGAAACACTTGACGCGCTCGCCTACGGCTGCGGCGGCGACGTGCGCAAAGCGATCGGCGCTTTGGAAAATTGCTACTACGCGTCCGAAACGGAACTTTCCCCCGAACTTGCGCGTCAGCTCGTGCAGCGCTCGGGAATGCGCTACGACCGCGACGGGCAATCCCATTTCGATCTGCTTTCGGCATTGCAGAAGTCGATCCGCGGCTCCGATCCCGACGCGGCGGTGTTCTACCTCGCGCGCGTGCTTGCGGGCTGCGATTTGATTTCCGCGTGCCGTCGCGTTGCGGTTTGTGCAGCGGAGGACGTCGGGCTTGCTTACCCG
>JAGHTH010000029.1 GCA_018065365.1 Candidatus Coliplasma caballi | reverse complement strand
TTCGGAGCTTGCTAAGGAAGAGGTATCCGTGGGTTTCTCGTTTTCGCCGCAAGCGACAAGGATCAGAACCATACTGATTGCCAGTACGAAGAACAAAAGTTTTTTCATTGTAGCTGCTCCTTTTCGATATTTTAGTTGTTTTCAGGCATTCAAAAATCTGCGCAGGTTGTCCGCGCCGATGCGAATTCCCTTGAGCGGGTCTTCCATTCCCTCGAATTCGATCATAAGGTATCCCTCATAACCGGCTCTCTGCAGAATGCCGATGCACTGTTTCACGGGAACGTTGCCGTGGCCGATGATCGATCCGCGCAGGTAATTTCCGCCTCTGGACATAAACCAGCCCTCGCCGGGAGCGGGAGCCGTACCGGGAAGCTTGTGGAAATCCTTGGCGAGCGCATGAATCGCGTAAGGGGCCATCACACCGACAGCATACGCGTGATCCGCGTCTGCGCAGGCAAAGTTTCCGATATCCACCAACGCACCGAAGTTCTCGTCTCCGACAGCGTTAATCAGTTTTTCGACACGGTCGGGATCCTGTGCAAAAAAGCCGTGGTTCTCGATACAGGTTTTCAATCCGAACTGTTTTGCATACTGAGTAACTTCGCGGTACGCTTTCGCCAAACGAGGAAGAACGGCGTCGAAACTGCGAAGTGTTTTGACCGTATTCGGATATCCGGGCGTTGCGTCATGACGCATACATTTTGCTCCGAGCGCGACAGCGACATCGACCAGACCTTTCACGCGTTCAACTTCCGCGTCGGGATCTCTGTTGAGGAAATCCGAACCGACACAGAAGCAAACCGCTTCAACACCTTTTTCTTTACAATAATCTCCATATTCCTTTGCTTTCGCAAGATATTGATCCTGCGTCAGACCGGCACCGAATTCAACGAAGTCAACGCCTTCGCAGCCGAATTCTTTTGCCTTGTCGATGCAACCCTTAATACCGAGGGAATCATCTGCCGCATATCCATGGAAACTATACAAACTGACACCGATTTTCATTTTTTATCTCCAAATTATTTTCTTTTTTGCCGTAATGGTAAGATTGGGTGCCTCCTGAAAAAGAGACACCCAACCAAAAATCATCGAAACGAATTAACCGAGCGTAATGGTAGGAACCTTGCTCCAGTCGTTCAGACCGATGATGCCGCCGCCGTCGCGGAGCATGATGTTCTTGAACGTGTTGTTACCGGAGTTGATGGAAACGGAAACGCCGATTTCGGTGCCTTTCTTCACATCAATGTCGCCGATTTCGGACCACGGGATCGAAACTTCATACGTAGTGGTCTGTTTCTCATCGTCACGAACGCAAACGGTATTGCCGGTAAACACGCCGCCGCCGGGCATCCAGACGCAGTAGATCGTCTCATCGTTGTCATTGACAGCGAAACCGTACTGACGAACAACACCATCGGCAACTGCCTTGTTATTCACAACGTTGTCCCAGTTCTCAAAGATGTAATCGCTCAACGGAGAGGTACTGGTAACGTTGACCTGGATGCACTCATAGTTGTACATCGAGGAAGCGTTTGCCTGCGTAACAGCGCAGTTGTGATACGGAGAGGTAACAACGACGCCGAGGTACAGGTTGTCTTTGTCGTACGCAAGATATGCCTTCGCGGTAGAATAGTAGTTGTCTTTTTCGAACTGACCGTAGCTGCAGATACCGGAATCGGGTTCGATATCCCAAACCAGCGTGCCGTATTCTTTTTCGGTAACGTTGCCGTCAACCGTAACGGTCTTGTTCTTGATATCGCCGTCAACATCGTTGGTGCCGCGGAAGCCGTGCGGATAGAACGCCGCTTCTTTGGTTGCACCGTTGATAGCGGTAATATACTTGTCAAAATGAGAATGGATCGCAAGAACGAAACCGTCGGCAGGAATCTTAACGGAATCTTTGTCCTTGTCATCAAGTTTGTAGGACTTGGTCATCAGATAGTGGAACGTATCGGGATCATACTCAAATACGTAAACTGCGTAATCATCGTACTTACCGTCATCGCTCTTGATAGTTTTGCCGTAGTCTGCGTTGAATGCCAGGACGCCGGCAATGTTGTCAACCGCACCGGTATTCACTGCGGTCAAACGGATCGAAGTAGGATCGGTGTTTCTGATGCTGACGATGCCTTGTTCAACGGTCGTACCCCAGTGAATGTACTGGGTGATGTAATCAGCAACCGTCAGGCCGCCATCTTCAGAAGATTCCTCGGGTTCGGAAACAGGTTCTTCAGACGATTCAGCGGGTTCCTCGGAGGAAGCAGCGGGCTCTTCGGAAGGAGCAGCGGGCTCTTCAGAGGGTGCTTTGG
>JAGHTH010000202.1 GCA_018065365.1 Candidatus Coliplasma caballi | reverse complement strand
GTCAGATCGCGTCCTTCCCGTTCCGCAAGCAGAAAGCGGAAAAACGTCCGCAAGTCAAGATAGTATTCCTTGACAGTCAGAGGCGATCTGCCCTGGATCGTTTCCTTGTAGGAAAGAAACGACTGGATCACGACCGGGATACGTTCCATTTTGCTGCTCCTTTCGCGTTCGTTTTTTTCATTATACACCTTTTCTTCACAATTTACAAGATTTTTTTGTGAATTGGTTGACAGGGCGGCGGAAATTTGTTATAGTATGGGTTGAAAAAGATGTAAAAGAAAGGCGGTCAACCGTTTATGAAACCCGTTTATCACGTCTATACCCGTTCTTCCGTCGATTTCTCCGGCGTTCCGAAAGCAGAGATTTCGCATTACAAGTGGGAAGAAGGTTACGCTCCGAAAGCGTTCGCGCAGCTGATCTACGTGGAAGATCTCGGTTTTGCGCTTCACATGGAAGCGGAAGAAACCGATCCCAAAGCCGTCTATACCGTCTATAACCAGGACGTCTATAAAGACAGCTGCATGGAATTTTTCGTCAACTTCAATCCCGCGCAGAACAAATACATCAACTTTGAGATGAACTCCAACGGGGCGTTCCTTTCCGCGCTGCGCGCAGACCGCCACGACAAGACGCCGATCCATCAGTTGCTCGCCGATCTTCCCGCCGTCCGTGCGGAAAAGAAAGCGGACGTCTGGACCGTGGACGCGTTCTTTACGCTCGGACAGATCGAAACGCTGTTCGCAAAAGCGAGTTCAAAAAAGGCGACGAATTCCGCGGAAACTTCTACAAATGCGGCGACGAAACGCCGATCCCGCACTATGGAATGTGGTCGCCCGTTGAATTGGAAAAGCCCGATTTTCATCAGCCCGCGTTCTTCGGAACGTTCGTGATCGACTGATTCTTTACCACAACATCGAAAGAGGCGTTTTCGTATGCGTCAGATCGTTATCGGCCCCAACGACGCGGGGCAGCGCATCGACAAATTCATGGGCAAGCGGTTCCGCACGATGCCGACCGCACTCATTTACAAGTTCATCCGCAAGAAATGCGTAACCGTTGCCAAGAAAAAAGTGCCGGAGAACTATATCCTGAAAGAAGGCGACGTGCTGTCGTTCTTCATCAGCGACGAATTTTTCGGAGAAGCACCCAAAGAGGAGCCGTTCCGCAAGCTCGTTCCGGAACTGACCGTCGCTTACGAGGACGAAAACGTTCTCATCGCGGACAAACCCGCCGGGCTGATCGTTCATTCCGACGAGGGCGAGAGTTACAACACGCTGATCAATCACGTGCTGGCATATCTTTACCGCAAGGGAGAATATCGCCCGGAGGAAGAAAACTGTTTCGCCCCGGCGCTCTGCAACCGCATCGACCGGAACACGAGAGGGCTCGTGATCGCCGCAAAGAACGCAAAAGCGCTTGCCGAAATGAACGACATGATCAAAAACCGCGATTTGCAAAAAAGATACCTCGCGGTCATCCACGGAGTTCCCGAAGAAAAGAGCGGCGAATTGCGTTCCAAACTCGAAAAGGACGAAAAGACCAACACCGTACGCGTCGGATCGAAATACGGAAAAGAAGCCGTTACGCGCTACAAGCTGCTCGGCACCGACGCCGCGAAGCGTCTTTCCCTCGTGGAGATCGAGCTTCTGACCGGGCGCACGCACCAGATCCGCGCGCAGTTCGCTTCGATCGGGCATCCCCTGCTCGGCGACGGGAAATACGCCGTCAACAAGGAAGATCGCGCGATGGGATACTCCTACCAGGCGCTCTGTTCCTATTCGGTTACGTTCTATCCGCAAGAAAGCGCTTACCCTCTGCTTTCCTACCTGTACGGTAAGAACGTGAAGGCAAGCGCTCCCGAATTTTTGGATTTGTTTCCCGATCAGATCGTAAGCAGGTTGCGGAAAGCGTCGATGTAGGTCTGTGCTTTCGTTTCCGTATCCGACTCCGCGAAAATACGTAACAGCGGCTCGGTCCCGGAGAAGCGGCAGATCACGAAATCGCCGTTCTCAAAATAGACTTTGCACCCGTCTTCGTAATTCACCCGTTCCACAGGAGAATCGAAGGCGGGGATTTTTTTGTCTTCCATCAGCGTTTTCAAAATCTCCGGCTTGCGTTCCGGCGCAAAGCGCAGGTTGCTCTCGACCATCCGATGCACGCCGTACTTCGCTTCGAGTTCCGCGTAATACTCGGTCGGCGTTTTGCCCGTTGCCGAGATCATTTCGATGAACAGCGAAGCCGCGTAAACGGAGTCCTTGCCGTGAATGTGTCCGCGCACGGTCAGACCGCCCGAAGATTCGCCGCCCAGAATGGCGTCCACTTCGTCAATTTTGGCGCTGATATGTTTGAAGCCGATCGGCACTTCGTAGCATTTCTCGCCCAGGTCTTCCGCCAGCTTGTCCAGCAGATGCGTAGTCGCGAGGTTACGGACGACGGGGCCTCTCCAGCCCTTGTATTCGTGCAGATAGTGATAGAGCATCGCGAGGATCTGGTTGGCGTTGATATACGCGCCGTTGGAATCAATGATCCCGAGGCGGTCGCCGTCGCCGTCCAGCGCAATTCCGAGTTCGTATCTTCCCTGCACCACCTGGTCGGAAAGATCCTGCAAGGAAGACGGCGAAGGTGCGGGCATCATACCGCCGAAGAACGCGTCGCGATTCCAGTTGATCGGATCGACGGTGCAGCGGGTGGTATAAAGAATGCACATCAGCGGGTACGTACCGGAGCCGTGCATCGGGTTGAACAGAATGCGCGCACCGCGTTTGCGCATCGTGTCGGTGTCCAGCAGCGCGAGAATATCGTCCACGTACTCGTTGAACGGATTGACAAGGATCCTGCTGTATTCGTTCGGGATCGGCATTCTGCGGATATCCGCCGGCGTCAGACGGGCAATATAGGTTTCCAGCTCGTCGGTAAATTCGATCGGCGCGTCTCTGCCCTCTTTTACGATGACTTTTACGCCGTTATAGACGGAAGGGTTATGGCTCGCCGTGATCTCGATGCCGAAATCCAAATCGTGCTTCTGCACGTAATGCATGACCATCGGCGTGGGCATACTGCGTTTCATGTAGATGACTTTGATTTGGTTTGCGGTCAGTACCTCCGAAAACCAATCCGCCGCGTTATCCGACAGAAAACGGCGGTCGTGTCCGATGATGACCGGGTTTTCGTCTTTCTTGTGCTCGTGCATCCAATTTGCAAGCCCCTGCGCGATCAGCATGATATTTTCTCTGGTGAAATCGTCTCCGATGACGGCTCTCCAGCCGCCTGTTCCGAAGTGAAGCATAAAAACACTCCTTTTATTTATCGTTTTTTGCAAACGTTTTTTGACTTTACAATGCGTAGCGAAGGATCCGCGTCCAAAGTTCCGCGCGTCCCAGTCCTTTCAACGAGGAATACAGGAACAGTTCGGTGCCGGGACGCAGGGAGCGGTCGCCGATCAGAGCCGTCGCCGCTTTTTGCAGTTCGGTCTTGTTCAGCTTATCGCACTTGGTGGCGACCAGCAGGTACGGCAGGTGGTAGTATTCCAGATAACGCAGCATGGTGCGATCATCTTCGGTCAAGCCGACCTTACAATCGACGAGCTGAAGCACCAGCTTCAGCGCCGCGTTGTCTTCAAAATAGCCCTCCGTGAGCGACGACCATTTTTCGATCTCATTCTTCGGGCGACGCGCAAACCCGTAGCCGGGCAGATCGACCAGCCACAGCCGTTTGTCCACGTCGTAACAGTTGACCGTGATCGTTTTTCCGGGCTCGCCGCTGACGCGCGCGAGTTTTTTCCGTCCGAGGAGGGAGTTCACGAGCGAACTTTTCCCCACGTTGCTTCTGCCCGAAAGGGCGATCTGCGGAATGCCTTCCTTGACCAGCTGGGACGGAAGCCCGGCGGTCAAGCGAAGTTCCACGTTGTGCAGATTGACTCCGCCGAAATTCATTTCTTCCATCGCACTACCTGTTGACAGCGAGGTGCAAAACCTCAGAAACCGTTTTGACGGGAACGAGTTTGAGGTGTTCGCGGACTTCCCCGTCCAGTTCCTCGATATCGCCCTGATTGTCAAACGGAATGATGACCGTGTCGCATCCGTTCTTGTATGCCGCCATGGTCTTTTCGCGCAAGCCGCCGATCGGAAGCACCTTGCCCGTCAGCGTGATCTCGCCCGTCATGGCGACGTTTCTCTTGACCGTTTTGCCGGTCAGTTCGCTGACCAGCGCGGTGCAAAGCGTTACGCCCGCGGACGGCCCGTCTTTCGGGACGGCGCCCTCCGGAACGTGAATATGCAGATCTTTTTTGGTGTAGAATTCGGGATCGACGCCGAGTTCTCCGGAATGCTTGCGGATGTAGCTGACTGCCGTGCGGGCGCTCTCTTTCATCACGTCGCCGAGGTTTCCGGTCAGTTCAAGTTTGCCGGAGCCCTGCATCGTGCTGACTTCCACGCGCAAGAGTTCGCCGCCGAGCGAAGTCCACGCCAGCCCGTTGACGATACCGATCTCATCGGTGTTTTCGATCCGTTCGGGCAGATATTTGACCGGGCCGAGATCTTTTTTGACCGTGTCGGGCGTGATCCGTCTGGTCTTGCACTCGCCCGTTACCAGTTTTTTGGCGGTTTTGCGGCAGATCGAAGCGATGCAGCGCTGCAGATTGCGGACGCCGTTTTCGTGTGTATAACCCGTGATGAGCAGGCGCAGAGCGTCTTCCGTAAAGTGAAGCTGCGTCTTTTTGAGCCCGTGCGCGTCCATTTCCTTGGGGATCAGGTGGTGCAGGGCGATCGCGAGCTTCTCGGTATCGGTATAGCTGTTCATCTCGATCACTTCCAAACGGTCGAGCAGCGCGGGCGGAACGGTTTCAAGCGTATTCGCCGTCGCGATGAACATGACGGAAGAAAGATCGAAAGGCAGTTCCAGAAAATGATCGCGGAACGAGTTGTTCTGCTCGCCGTCCAGCACCTCGAGCAGCGCCGAAGACGGATCGCCGTGAATGTCGGAGGTCAGTTTATCC
>JAGHTH010000027.1 GCA_018065365.1 Candidatus Coliplasma caballi | reverse complement strand
TTTCCGGACCGAGCTTTTCTATTACGCCGAAGACACCAACGCCGTGGTTTCCGCTTTCGTCAAGCTGTTTGCGGCGATATCGGCGATCTATTTTCTGCTTTCGGCTTCCTGGCTGAATTTTCGGGAACACGGAGGTCTGCGCCTTGCGCTTTCGTTTGCGCCGGTGTTGTTCTTCGCGTTGAAAACGCTCAACGAATTCATCAACAACAGCACCCATCCGCTGACGGAATCCCGCGGGTATCTGATTTTCTCGCTGCTCTTTATGATGCTGTTCTTTATGACGGAAAGCAAAGTGCTGGCGCAGAGCGGAAATATCTTCCTGCTGTTGCTGTTCGGAGCGGGCGCCGTCATTACCGGGACGATCTACAACGTATTTAATCTTGTGAAATACCTCGGCGGAGAGGTTTCGACGGTCAACGCGATCTGTTCCATTCTTTTGATCGCGGTCGCGCTCCACATCATCATCCGCATCGCGAATCTTCCCTCCCCGGAATCCGAGAAAGAGGAGCCGCTCCCGGTCGGAAGCGAGCCGATCGAAAAAGCAAAGTTCTGTTCGCCGGTCGCGGATGCCGAGCCGGAGCCGCAGGCGGAAGAACGGCAGAGTGATTCCGCGGAATAGTTTGTCCGCAAACCGCATACGATAAAGCAGAATGAACCGGAAAGGTGTTTTGGATGAAACGGTTCCTGCTTTATTTTTTTGCCATTTCGGTCTGCACGCTGGTGTTGCCGCGTCTGCCGCGCGCTTTTTCCGAGGAAGAACCGGAAGATATGATCCACGTTTTGCAGTCCGCAGACGGAACGGTGTACGAGCTGTCCGTGGAAGATTACGTTCTCGGAGTCATGCAAAGCGCGGGGTTTGACTACGGAGACGAAACCATGAAAGCCATCGCCGTCGCGCTGCGTTCCTCCGTGAAATACTGCGAAACCTTTCATCCCGTTCATCAAAACGCGGCGGTTTGCGACGATCCGGACTGCTGCGCGGCGTTCTGCACGGACGTTTTTTCCGAAAAGGCGATCCGCGCGGTCGCGGAAACCGCCGGGAAGATCCTGCTTTACGGGGGATCCCCTGCCGCCTGCCCGACCTGTGAAGACGCCGGAACGCGTACGGAGTCCTGTGAGGCGCTGTACGGCGTTCCTTTGCCCTATCTCGTATCGGTCGCCGAATTGTATCCCGGCGCGCCGGAAGTCATCACGGCAGCCGGATCATCCGTGCTTGCGTTGTTCGGCGATCCGGGAGCGCAGGGAGAGCCGACGTTTGCCTGCGACCGTTCCGGGCGGGTGCGCGAGGTCTGGCTCGGAGAGCAAACGATCGACGGGCAGGCGTTCGCTTCGGCGATCGGGCTTCCGTCCCTTTTGTTTACCGCGGAGTCGGACGGCGAAACGTTTACGTTTACTTGTTACGGAGTCGGCGACGGCGTCGGGCTCTCACGAAAAGGCGCCGCCGCGATGGAAGACAACGGGTTTTCCTGGCGGGAGATCCTTGCATTTTACTTTCGCGGGACGGAAATCGCTTCTTTTCTTTGAATAACACGGAACGCTTCTGTGCAAACTATGCTTGCAAACAAAAACACAGGAGAGAAACGCAATGTCAAACAAAGAAAAGTCGCAGGGTTCGCCCAAGAAAAACCGTTTTGCAAAATATTCCGCTTACCTGTATCTCGCCATGGCGCTTCTGATCGTCGGCGTGGCGACCGCAAGCATCCTGATGCTCCGCCGCACGACCGCGGCCATCCCCACTGTCAGCATTCCCGAAATCTCGTTGCAGGCGCCTTCCGAGCCGCCCCGTCCGCACGAGGAGATCCCGGTGTTCGTTGACGAAAGCGACGTGCAGGATACTTCCTCCGACGTTCCGACGATCGCAGAAGAGCCGGTGTACGTTCTCCCCATTGAAAACGGAGTCGTGCAGAAAGCGTGCGCGATCGAGTCGCTGGTCTTTTCCGAAACGATGAAAGACTACCGCGTTCACAACGGGATCGACATCGCTTCTCCGATCGGAACGCCCGTGCGCTGCTACACCGACGGCATCGTGGAATCGGTTTCACACGACGATTTTCTCGGCGTAACCGTAACGGTCAAGCATTCTTACGGTCTGATCACGGTCTATCGCAATCTCGGCGCGGCACTACCGAACGGGATCGCCGTGGGACGTTCGCTGAAATCCGGCGACGTATCGGGTACGTCGGAGACACCGCGACCGTGGAAGCGTCGGATCCGCCGCACCTGCATTTTGAGATGAAATCGAACGGCACCTATATCGATCCCGAAAAAGAGCTGTACGAGTGATCCCGTAGGGCGTGCTTATGAAAAAACGGTACCGACCGTATGGCCGATACCGTTTTTACTGTTTTACAATGGGTTATTAGTCGAGAACGATCTCTTTATCCTGCTCGGAGGAATCGTACATTGCCTGCATCAGACGTGCGGTCTTGATGACGGTGTCGATATGAGACGGCAGTTTTTCGCCGGTCTTGCAGCATTCTACGAAACGGTTGATCTCTTTCTGGAAGTGCGGGAAATCCTTGTACTTCGGTTTGAAGCTGACCAAGCTGCCGCAGGACGTGGTGTAAACCGTAAAGTCGGAGCCGTAGTTCAGACGAACGCCGCCCTTGGTACCGATGAAGTCGATGTAGGATTCGGAAACGCCGATGTTCTGCGCCCATGCGCCGTTCAGCGTAATGGTAGGTCCGGAAGTGCGGATGAAGCCGGTAACGAAGTCATCCACGTCGTAGGTACCGTTGAGATCTTTGGTATCTTCCGCCCACATACCCTCGTAAACGTAGTTCTTCATATCCGCGCCGAGTTTGCAGTACGCTTTCGCGGAAACCGTCTTCGGCGTAGGATCGCCGGTGCAGTACATTACGATGTCGAGATAGTGAACGCCCCAGTCAATCAGAACGCCGCCACCGGAGATCGATTTGGTCGTAAACGCGCCGCCCAGACCGGGGATCGAACGCTGTGCGCGGAACGAAACGTAAACGTGATAGATCTCGCCGAGTTCGCCGGACTGAATGATCTCACGCAGACGGTTGACAGCCGCGTTGAAACGGTTGACGACACCGATGTTCAGCACTTTTCCGCTCTCGTGCTGTGCTTCCTGCATTGCGAGCGCTTCGGAATAAATTCTTGCAGCGGGTTTCTCGCAGAGAACGTTCTTGCCTGCGTGCAGAGCGTCGATCGAAATGGTGGAATGCATCTTGTTGGGGGTGCAGACGGAAACCGCTTCGATTTCAGGATCGTTCAGAACGACGTGATAATCTTCAACAGCCGTGCCGCAGCCGTACTTTTCTACGCATTTTTCCGCTTTGGAAAGGATAATGTCGCAGAAATACTTGATTTCCACATCGGGATTGTTCAGATAGGAAGGAATGTGCGCGTTGTTTGCGATCGTGCCGCATCCGATAATGGCGATTTTCATTTTGCCCATGATGAATACCTCCGAAAAACTTTTTTATTATTGTTTCCCTTACGGGATCTTCTGTTTGCATTGTATCACATTTTACCCGTGTTTTCAAGAGTTTTCTGTCAAAAAACCTCACGAAATGTGAGGTTTTTTCAGATTGTGTTTATTCTTTTCCGAACGCCATGATCTTTTCCGCCACGGGATTGTCGTTACCGGGCAGGACGATCAGATCGTAACGCATCACTTTGTTGGAAAGCGGGAAGCAAACGAATTCTTCGTCGTTCAGTTCTTTTAAGAATCCGGGGACCAGCGCGACACCGTGTCCGGAACGCACCATCAACAGCTGAGCGCCGATACTGTTGGTCTGCACGACGCGGGAGGTCGAAAAGCCGAATTCTTCCAACAGCGTTTTGCGCAGGAATTCCATCGACGAGGGCCCGTTGTCCTCGCAGTTCGTGATCAGGTACTCCCCTTTCAGAATATCCGCCGGCGATTTCCCTTTGTATTTCGCGGCAACGTCTTTGGAAGCGACTAAGAAATTCGGCGATTCAAACAACGTGCGGGAACGGAATCCTTCCTTTTCGAACGCCTGCTCGCAGAACTGCGCCGCGACGATCACGTCGAGCTGACCTGCCTTGAGTTTTTCGGAAAGTTCGCTGTATTCGTATTGAAAAATGTCCACTTTGATCTCGGGGTTTTCTTTTAGGAACGAGCCGAAGAAAGATTCGGTATTGCAATATTCGTACAGACCGATCCCGACCTTAAGGTATCCGCTGTACCGCTCGTCGATCGCGCGGACGTGCTTTTCGGTATCATCGTAAAGCTCGCGGATATATCTGACCTGCTGGTAATAATACTTGCCCGCCTCGGTCAGCGAAACGGAATGAGAACTTCTCTTGAACAGACGCACACCGAGTTTGTCTTCCAAAGCAGCAATGTACTGGCTGATCGCGGTCTGAGAAACGGAATGCTTTGCCGCCGCTTGCGTAAAGTTCAGACACTCCGCAAGCGTCAGGAAATAGTCAATTTTCTTGTTGATCATGAATGTTCCTCGATAATGTATTTTTTGGTTGTTTGGTACTCATTCGGAAGAAAAACGGACTCGTTTTTGTTCATTTCTCCCAAAGCATTCCTATGATAACATATTTTCCGACAAAAGTCAATCGGCTTTGCGGCAGTTTCTCATTTATTCACTAAAAATTCAAAAAGAAAACGCGGGGCAAGCCCGCGTTTTCAAAGGAAATCAAATCTTATTCGTTGGTTACGACGTTTTCGTAAACTTCGACTTCGGTAATAAACATCCAGCCGGGGCTGGTGATCTCGAACTTGACGTAACGTCCGGATGCAGCGCATTCCAGGATCGCGTCAACGTTGTTCACTTCCTCGGTATCGACGAAGCTCACTTCGCCTACTTCGGTGAAGGTCTCGCCGTCGTCGGAAACCAGCACTTTGACCTTGGTCGGTGCGGCGATACCGCTGCCGAGCTGTTTGCTTCCGGCATTCATCACGAATTTCGCGAGATCGAAGGTGTCGCCCAGGTCAACGATGATCCAGGAACAGCCGTGATCGGTATAGTCGGGGCAATGTGCGTGGAAGCCCGCCCAGACCGGATCGGAATAGGATTCGGTGCCGGCAGGACGAACGCCGTCCGTCAGCGTAACGCCTTCCTCATCGGGATAGGAAACGGGAGCGTTTTCGTCATATGCCCAGCTCACTTCCGCACCGCCCTGTCTCATCAGAGGAGAGGTGGTGTAGGTTTTGCCGAGTGCAAGGTTTTCGTCGCCTGCTTCAATGGGAGCAGGTTCCTCGGAGGGCTCTTCGGAGGGCTCCTCGGAGGGCTCTTCGGAAGATGCCGCGGGTTCTTCTTCAGAGGATGCAGCGGGCGCTTCGGAGGAAGTTGCGGGCGCTTCGGAAGAAGCGGCAGGAGCTTCGGAAGAAGTTTCTTCTTCGCCGCAGGATGCCAGAGCGACCAGGCAGCCCGTCAGAGCGATCAGCATCGCCAGAACAAATGCAATCTTTTTCATAAAAGTATTACCTCAAATTCTCTCTACGAACTCAATATACTTCAAGTTCGGAAATGAAGGTCCAGCAGGTACCCTCAACGTAAACGCAAACGCGAACGTACTGCGCTTTGACCGCTTCCGCCAGCTGATAGCCGACCCAGCCGATCGTGCTGCCCTCGCCGGGCAGGAAGCTCTGCATACCGAGAGAGGTGTAGTTAGTACCGTCTTCAGAAACCTCAAAAGAGATTGCAGAAGGGGCGGTGATACCGGATGTGTTCCCGAGCATAGTCAGCAGACGAACGGCCTTGACATCCTTAACAGCACCGAGGTCGAGAACGATGGTGCCGACGCCCTCGGGAGCGTTGGTTTTGGTTTCAACAGCCGCGTCCTTCGCATTGTACCAATAACCGTACCAGGTGGATTCATATTCGAGTTTCTCGGGAACAACGCCGTCGGTCAGACTCGCGGTGTACTTTCCGCAGCAATCCATGATATCCGCGCCGGTGTATTTGCAACCTTTTGCCAGGTTAGTGCCGGACAGGTTGGAAACATCGGTGGAAGTGCCTTCGATCGGAGCGGGTTCTCCGGACTCTTCGGAAGTAGCGGGTTCCTCTTCGGAGGAAGCTGCGGGCTCTTCTTCGGAGGAAGCTGCGGGCTCTTCTTCAG
>JAGHTH010000006.1 GCA_018065365.1 Candidatus Coliplasma caballi | reverse complement strand
TGTTCAAGCCGAACGGGATCTTCAAAACAATCCGTATGTTTGATATAACTCCTAACTCCTCACTCCTAACTCCTAACTGAATCAACTCCTAACTCCTAACTCCTAACTATTTTTCAGTTTTTCCTTCCCCTTTGGTGTTCTTCGTATCCATCGACTTTTGCGCGTTCCAGCGCGCCGAAGATCCGCATTTTGACGCCGTGATCTTCCTTTTCGAGCGCGGCGAGCATCTTTTTCGCGTCCTCGCGCGCCGTGATCCCGTCGGCAGGGCAAAGTTTGGGCGACGGACGGATGCCGGAAGCGGCAACGAACCGCGACACGTCCCGTTCCTCCGCGTAAAGCAGCGGCCGGATCATCGTAACCCCGGTACGATCGAGGTAGGTAACCGGCGAAAAGCACCCGAATCTGCCCTCATGGAACAGATTCATGACCACCGTTTCGACCGCGTCGTCGAAATGATGCCCGAGCGCGATCTTAAAACAGCCGTGTTCTTTCGCGGTCGAGTACAGCACCCCGCGGCGCAGATTCGCGCAGAGCGAGCAGGGACTTTTTTCCTGTCTGACCTCAAACACGACCTCGTAAATGTCGGTCGGCACCGTGATCAGTTCCACGCCGATCGCGTCGCAAAGTTCGCGGATGTTCCCGTCGTCGCTCCCCGGAAACCCCATCTGCAAATGGATCGCGAGAAGCTCGAATTTCTGCGGGTAAAACCGCTGCAGCGCCTTTAACACCGCCAACAGCGCGAGCGAATCCTTGCCGCCCGAAACGCCGACGGCGATGCGGTCGCCCTCGCGGATCATACCGTAGTCGTCCACGGCACGCCGCGTCTGTGAAAGCAGTTCCTGTAACTGCGGAACGTTCGTGTTGATCATCACGCGGTTTGCTTCTTTTTCGTCTTCATCCCGACGATGACCGCCGCCGCGACCGCGCCGAGTACGACGAGAATAATGCCGCCCAGCAGCAGCCATTTCCCCGTTTTGCCGAAAAACGTCTTGATCCCGCTCGCGTCGCAGACGATCCGATACCCGCCTTTTTCCTCGGTTACCACCGTCTTGACCGCGTCGCTCTCGCCGCGATACACGACCAACGCTTCGGGTTTGCTCCCGTTCCAGCCCTCTTTTGCGAGCCAGAGATCGACTTTTCCGCCGTCGTACACGTTGACGGACGGTTTCCCTGCCGTTTTCGCGTCGTCGGTCAGCGAAAACAGCGTCGCTTTGCCCGTGAGCGTCCCGTAAACGTCAACGGACGATGCGTCCTCGACGGACAGCATCCCGGACACCGTAACGGTCGCCTTTTTCGCGACGGTCAGTTTTGCCGAGCGCAAGGTCAGCACGGAATACAGCACGTCGCTTTCCGCGGTCTGCTCGCCGCCGTTGAGCGTGAGCGTTTCGGCGCCGGCGGCAAAAACCACCGTTCCGAGCAATGCCGTCAGTAACAGCGCCGCGGCAAGCGCAAACATTCTTCTTTTCATTTTGTATGCTTCCTTTCGGTTTTTTCACGTTGTTTTGCGTATTCGCAGTATTCACTTAACACGCACGCGTCGCACTTGGGGTTTCGCGCGTCGCAGACCGCCCTGCCGTGATCGACCATGCGATGACAGTACCCGCTCTGCAACTCGACCGGGACGAGCGGCGCGAGCGCTTTTTCGGTTTTGACGGGATCTTTTCCGTCCGAAAACCCGAGCCGGCCGGAGATCCGGATGCAATGGGTGTCGGCAACGATGCCGCCCAGCCCGAACACGTCGCCGCGGATCAGATTGGCGACCTTTCTGCCCACGCCCGCGAGCGAAAGCAGGTCTTCCATTCCGCTCGGAACTTCCCCGCCGTACGTTTCCGACAGTCTTTTCGCCGTCAGAAACAGGTTTTTCGC